>DASTVC010000826.1:0-9018 GCA_035759295.1 Longimicrobium sp.
GGCGGGCGCGGCGGCGCGGCGCGGGCGTCCCGCCCCGGCGCCGCCGAAGGCGCGCTCGATCAGGATGTCGCGGGCGCGCTCCATGAGCACCGGGTCGTAGCTCGATATTGCGGCGTTGATCTCGTCCAGCAGCTCTTTGACCCCTCTGAGGTCTTCCATCTGGTGTCTCCCTGGCGAGCGGATATTTCCGGCGAGCGTGGCCGTATGGCGGGCGTCAGTGGCCGGTAGGGTGTGCAATGTTGCCGTGTGGGAGACATTTAAACGTTTTCTTGCACCGCCGTCAAGTATTCTGTGTAAGAGTCGACGCCGAAGCACACCAGCATCACCCGCTGGGGAAGGGGGTTTGCGCGCAGAAAGTCCGCCGTCTGGCGGGCCGCAATGCGGGCCGCGCGATGCACCGGAAACCGGTAAACTCCCGTGCTGATGGCCGGTATGGCGACCGTGCGCAACTCCTTGTCACGCGCAATCTTGAGCGACTCGCGATAGCAGCTTTCCAGCAGCGCGTCCTCCCCTTCTCCACCGCCCTGCCATACGGGCCCCACGGTATGGATTACCCATCGCGCGCGAAGGCGGTAGCCGCGGGTGATCTTGGCCTCGCCCGTCCTGCATCCGTGCAGCATGCGGCACTCCATCACCAGCTCGGGGCCGGCGGCGCGGTGAATGGCCCCGTCCACCCCGCCGCCCCCGAGCAGCGACGTGTTGGCCGCGTTCACGATGGCGTCCACGTCCAGCCTGGTGATGTCGCCCTGTACGACCTCGATGCGTTCCGCGAGCGGTGTGGTCATGGGTAAATACGTGGGTGGATGGGGATGATCGATTGCTACCGCCGATGGGGTGCGGACGTCCGTCACGCTGGATACCCGAGAATCGGTGCCCGCCCGTCCACCACGGGTTGAAGCCCGCGGCTGGAACGGCCATAAGCCCCGTCTTTGCTCGTTCCTCGCAAAACGGGGCTTCACCTGCTCGAGGCAGCGAGGCCGGTGCGCATCGCGGGCACGTTTCGCGCGCGACACCGGTTCAGCGGGGCACGGTGCGTGTCGTGTGCATGCGGGTGAAGCCCGGTTTGGCGAGCCTCCGGCGAGCCAGGACCGGGCTTATGGCATTTCTAGCCCCGGGTTTCAACCCGGGGTGGGGCGAAGGCAGACATTACGCCGCAGCAGCCCGCGATTGCGTCACACCGTCCTCCCGCAGTTCCAGCCCGCGCGTGGTGACCAGCGCCGCGCCGTCCTTCATCCAGCGGGCCAGGCTCTCGGGCTCGCTCTCCAGACCCAGCCCCCAGGTGGCGTCGGTGACGAGGGTGACGGGGATGCCGCGCTCCAGCAGGCCTTCCATGGCGCCTTTGACGCAGACGTCGCGCGCCACGCCGATCATCCACACCTCCAGCGGCGCGCCCAGCTTGTCGCGGAAGCTTTCGAGCAGCGCGTCGGTCGACGGGTTGCCCTCGAAGACGCTGAACCGGCTCTTCTGGATGAACACCGGCCGCCCTTCGTCCACCGCATCGCGGGCGGCGTAGTCCGCGTCGTCGTCCGTCGCGTCGCGGGGGAGGATGATGGGGTTCGCGGGGCGGATCTCGGGGATGATGAAGGCCCCCTCCCGCTCATCCGCATCCTCCGAAAGCCCCATGCAGTGCGGCGGATACGTGCCCTTCGACGCGTCCGGCGCCACGGGATCGATCTCCGGATCGCCGTACGCGTGCCAGTCGCCTGTATAGACGATGGCGTCGCAGTTGTCGTGCATCCACTCCACCGCCGCGACGAGCTGCGGCACGATCTGACTGGCGCCGCGGTCCGCCCCACCATCGAACAGGTCGTGCACGTACAGCCGCCCGCCCTGCTCCGGCGGCAGCATGAAGTCGTTCTGCACGTCGACGATCCAGCCGATGCGGGCCGGGGGAAGGGCTGTGTCGGCTCGACGGGTCATATGCTGCACCCCTGATCAGGGAATAGGGAACAGGGAATAGGGAATAGCCTGCAAACGGCGAGGTCTCCGGCCGTCCCCCTGATCCCGCACTTTCGCACTTCCGCACTTCCGCACTTCCGCACTCACGCACTCACGCACTCACGCACTTCACCTCACCCATCCACCCGTCCCCAGTCCAGCCGCACGAACCTCGGATTGTCGCGCATCGTCCGGCCCACCTTGCCCTCCGGCTTGCCGTCGACGTGGACGAGGTCGGCGGTGAAGTCGAAGTCGGTGAGCAGGCCGTGGTCGCCGCGGCTGTGGCCAAGGAGGCTGCTCCCCACGCCGTACGCCGCCGCGGGCACGCCCTCCTTCTCGAAGTGGCGGATCTTGTCGGGCGTGAACCCGCCGCTGACGACGATGCCCACGTAGCCGAAGCCCTCCGCGTCCAGCGCCGCGCGCATCTTCTCCACCAGGTACGCGTTGACGCCGGTGAGCTTGGCGCGCCCCCAGACGGCCGGATCGCCGATGAGCGAGTCGTCGATCAGCCGCTCGCTGGTGTCCACGCGCACGCCGGTAAGCACGCCGTCGCCGAACTCCGCGCGCATGGCCCGCGCGACGGCCAGCGACGTCTGCACCGCGTTGTTGTCGTAATCCACCAGGCTCATCACCGCCACGTCGGGCTCCTCGTCGCGCAGGTAGCGGGCGAAGGCGAGGGTGGCCTCGACCGTATCCCCCCCGAAGGCGGCGATCATGGCGTGGGGCATGGTGCCCACGCCGCGCTGCCCCCACCACGCGCCGGCCGCGTCGCTGCTCACGCTGGCGGCGCCGCCCACCTGCGCCGCGTAGCCGTCCGGCGTCTGCACGCGCCAGTCGTCGTGGCGCGGCGCCATGAAGATGATGGGCTTGCCGCGCGCCGCGTCCACCACCGTGCGCGTGTTGGACGCGACCAGGCTCCGCCGCGCCAGCACGCCCAGCAGCGGCGTCTCCAGGTGCGCAAAGCCGCCGTAACGCCCGGTGACGTGCATCACCGGCTCCCAGTCGTCTTCGCCGCCGGTGTTGATGTCGTCGCCCTCCAGCAGCGTGTCGATCTCCAGCTCGGCGAAGCTGAAGCCGGGGGCCAGCTGCGTCTGCAGCAGCCGGAGGGCCTCGTACACGCCGGCCAGCACGCCCCGCCGCTTGGCGAACACCTGCATGGTGACCATGGGGTCGCGCCCCGCGTGGCGCAGGGTGTTGGCCGTGCGCACGAAGTAGCGGTCGGAGAGCCACCCCGTCCCCATCCGCGGATCGAACTGAAAGATCTCGCACGGATAGCGGCGCAGCCCCGCGTGCAGCGCGTCGCTCCGCTGCGCCGGATCGGTGGGTGTTCCGTTCATCTTCCGCCCGTCAGGAGGGTAGGATTTCGCATCATCCCTTAATACTCGTCACGAGAATAATCCACCCGCACGCCGCCGTCAACCACGAAGGGTGGATGGATCCCCCGCTCACCGCTCCTCTTCCGGCGCCAGGTGCAGCCAGGGAAAGCGGATGGAGGTGTCCAGCCGGGCGCGGACGGCGTCGGGGAGAAAGGCGTAGAGCTCCGGCGCCACGCCGGGCCCCTTCCCCTCGCGCGGCCTCCGCCGGCCCGTGCGGGCGACGATGCGCGGCGCGCGCGACTTGCCGTGCTCCGCGGGCGCCACCGCGCGGCGGAAATTCGACCGGTGCAGCGGACGACCGGCGATGGCCTCGCAGGCGGCCTGCAGCTCGTCCAGCGTGGCCTCGGGGCCGGTGAGCGCCATCAGCGCGGCGGGCGTGTACTTGATCTTTCCCCGCACCCGCCCCAGCGCGTCCGCCAGGATCTGCCGGTGGTCGAACGCCATCTCGCGCCCGAACAGCGTGTCCGCCTCCCGCGCCTGCGCCCTTCCCCACCGGTCGCGCCGCGCCTCGGGAACCAGCCCCGCCTCCATCAGCAGCGCCCACCGCTCCGCCGTGCGCTCCTCGTTCCAGTCGCGCAGGCCGAACAGCTCGCGCACCCGCTCCACGCCGTCCTGCGCCGTGTGCGCCCACCCGTCCAGCGCCTCGACGACGAAGGCGAGGTGCGCCTGCCGCCCCTGGTCGCGCACGTCCTCCCACGGCAGGTAGTCGTACACGTCGGCCCAGTGCGCGCGCGCCGCGTCGTCGGCGCCGGCGGGCTCCGTGGCACCCGGCAGAAGCATCAGGTACGCCGCCGTGGTCACACGCGAGCCCCGCGCGATCCACTCGCCGGTGGATGGGTCGCGATAGCCGGCGAACTGGCGCGGGTCGCGGCCGTTGCGGCTGTAGCTGCCCAGCGGCTCGATGAAGTCGGGCGCCTCGATGCCGGTCTCTTCGCGCAGCTCGCGGATGGCGGCCTGGCGCGTGTCCTCGTCGCCGTCCCAGTCCATGAAGCCGCCGGGCCACGCGTCCAGCCCCTCGAAGGGCACCCCGCCGCGCTCCACCAGCAGCGCCCGCACGGTGCCGCGCGCGCCGGAAGTGTCCAGCGCCAGCGCCACCGCGTCGCCGGTCACGGCCTGCCGCGGATAGTCCTTCGCGTTGTAGCGCCCCGCCCACTCGGGCACGGGCTCGTCTACCGGGACCTTGATCTCGTCGCTCACGGCGCGCCGTTCAGGGGATTTGATGGCGGACGTTCTCAACGCGAGAACTACGCCGCCGGGCCCGTCACGCGCAAGGCCGGAAAAGATCAGGCCTCACACGGAGTCAACGGAGGCAACGGAGTTCGCTCTCGCGCGCATCCGGATTCTGGGCGGCTAAGGGGGGAAAGGGGGCCTCACGCAGAGTTAGCAGAGTCAACAGAGTTTTCTCGTGCCGCACGACGAATCCCGCTGCTTCGGCGGGCAATTGTAATGATGTTTTGATGGTGATTGACGATGGCGCCGGACGTCACGATGCTTCCGCATGGCATCGGGGTCACACGGCGAAACGATGGAGGCGAGAATGGATGACGGGGTACGATTTCGCGAGCTGCTGGCGTATACGGAGGCCGAGACGGAGAAGTGGTACCAGTGGTTCCGCGAGCAGCCGGCGGAGGCGCTGCAGGTGGGGATCGGCGAAGGGACGCGCGAGAGGGTGGGCGACCTGATCGGGCACATCTTTGCCGTGGAGCTGCGTTACGCGCAGCGGCTGCTGGGCCAGCCGGAAACGTCGTACGATGATCTGGAGATGGGCTCGCTGGATGCCCTCTGGCGCATCCACGCGGAGGCACGCCGCACCTTCCGCGCGTACCTGGACGCCATGCCCGCCGGCGAGCGCGAGCGGAAGATGGTCTTCATGACGCGCACGCTGGGGGAGCTCAGCGCCACCGCGCACAAGATCGTGATGCACTCCTTCATCCACGGGATCCGCCACTGGGCGCAGATCGCCACCGCCCTGCGCCAGGCAGGCTACCCCCAGCCCTGGCAGCACGACTGGCTGATGAGCGAGGTGGTGTAGGCCCTCACCCGCTCGGCCCTCACCCGCTCGCTTAGGCTCGCACCCTCTCCCGCAAGCGGGAGAGGGTATAAACGTCGCACAACCTCCGCGGCGTTGCCGTGGTTGAAGCCCGTTCGGCGAGCGCAGCGAGCCGAGACGGGGCTTATCGCTTTCCCAGCAGCGGGTTCACCCGCTCATCACGCCGCTCACCGCAGCGGCAGTTTCCTCGAAGGTCCCCACCGAACCTCCCGCCGGTCCCTCGCCTGAACCGTTCGTCCCAACTTCATTGCATCCTTTCCCGCCTAAACCTACCGTGAGTCACCCGCCCTTCGTCCCGGCTCGCGGCGCACGCACGTCCGCCGGCCGGAAACCTTCGGAAGGAGCCGTCCCATGCGCAGAATGCTTTCCCTTCTCACCGCGGCGCTCGTGCTCTCCGCGTGCCAGGACGCCATCGTGCCGTCGCCTGACGCGGCGCTCTCGCGCGGCAGAAACCCCATCGAGCCCGTCGGCATCCAGTCGCTGACGGCGAGCATCAGCGGGCCCGGCAGTGTGGGCGACTGGACCACCTGCACATTCACGAGCTCGGTCAGCGGGGGAACGGCGCCATACACCTACTCCTGGTCCATCGTGGGGGCCACAGGCGGCTACCTGGGCTTCAACGGCAGCACCACCAGCTCGAGCGTGTCGGCCACCGGCCACTACTACGGTGGGGGTAGCGGAACGGGAAGCGTGTACCTGGTCGTCACCATCACCGACGCCAACGGCCTGAACGCCAGCCCGTACAAGCAGGTGCTGATTCCGTCCAGCTCCACCTCCTGCTGAGGCGCGCCCTCGGGAAGTCAACGGAGGGTGTTGCGGTTGAAGCCCCGTCCCGGCGACGCGTGAGCGTCGTCGAGACGGGGCTTATCGCTTTCCCAGCAGCGGGTTTACCCGCTCATCCCCTGCTCCCCCGCTCATCCCGGGCTCGATGTGACGGTGACCCGTGCGCGCCGGCCCCTCCGAACCCGAGAAGGTGAAGCCCCGTTCGGTGCCGCGTGAGCGGCGCCGAGACGGGGCTTATGGCCCTTCTAGCCGCGGGCTTTAGCCCGTGGCGGCCCGGGCGATCCGGGAACATCATCCCGTTCACCCGTTCACCCGTTCACCCGTTCACCGCCTACGCCCCCGCCGCCGCGACGACCCGCGCCGCCTGCGCCTCCGGCTCCGCGCTCCACCCGGGGATCGCCTCGAACACCTTGAGCGCCAGCGGCACCTTGCCGAACGGCGCGCTCACCTGCACCCCCTGGATCATCGGCAGCGCGTCCGCCAGCATTTCCTGGGCGATGCGGGTGCCTTCCTCCGTGCCGCGCTCCTTCCCCTCCGCGCTGGCGATGCGCATCCGCTGCAGCACCGGCTCCGGGACGACGACGCCGGGCACCTCGTTCGCCAGGAACTCCGCGTTGCGCGCGCTCACCAGCGGCCAGACGCCGGCGATCACGGGAATCCGCAGCCCGTCCTTCTCGATGCGCCGGACGAAGCGCTCCAGCTGCGCCAGGTCGAACACCGGCTGGGTGATGCAGTACTCCGCCCCCGCCTCCACCTTCCAGTAGAAGCGCCGCATCTCGTTCTCGAAGTCCTCCGCCCCGGGATTCACGCCCACGCCGACGACGAAGCGCGTCGGCTCGCCCAGCGCGTTGCCGCCGGGATCCATCCCCCGGTTCAGCCGCGAGACCAGGTTGGTGAGCCCGATGGCGTCGATGTCGAAGACCGCCGTGGCGTCCGGGTACGGGCCCATCTTGGGCGGGTCGCCCGTGATCAGCAGCAGGTTGCGCAGGCCCAGCGCCTGCGCGCCGAGAAGATCCGACAGCATCCCCAGGAGATTCCGATCCCGGCAGCAGTAGTGCACCACCGCCTCGATCCCCACACGCTGCTGGATGAGCACCGCCGTCGCCAGCGCGCCCATGCGCGACTGCGCGCGCGGGCCATCGGGCACGTTCACGCCGTCCACCCCTGCCGCCTTGAGCAGGCGCACGCCGTCCAGCATGGCCTCGGGGTTGGAGCCGCGCGGCGGCACGATCTCCACCGTCGTCAGGAACTCGCCCGCGACCAGCTTGCGTCCCCACGCGGAGCGCTCCGCCAGCGGCGCCGGCTCCTGCGCCTTTGCGCCGTCTCCATCGGCGGATTCCACCGTGATGCGCGGCGCCGCCGCGGGGGCCAGCATGCGCACCGCGCCCGCCATGGCCGCCACGTGCTCCGGCGTGGTCCCGCAGCACCCGCCCACGAAGCGCACGCCCTTGCGGATCATCCGCGCCGCGTAGCTGGCCATGTACTCGGGCGACGCCATGTACATCGTGCGCCCCTCCACCTCGCGCGGCAGCCCGGCGTTGGGCTGCATCGACACCGGCGTCGTCGTGGCCCCCAGCAGCCGGTCCGCGGCGTTCAGCATGGCGCTGGGCCCCACGCTGCAGTTGAGGCCCACGACGTCCGCGCCCCACTCCGACAGCCGCTCCGAGATCAGTTGCGCGTCGCTGCCAAAGGCGGTGCGGCCGTCCTCGCGGATCACCATCTGCGCCACGATGGGGAGTTGCGACACATCGCGCACGCCCAGGATGGCCTGGTGAATCTCCTCCAGGTCGGCGAAGGTCTCCAGGATGAAGAGGTCCACCCCGCCCTCCGCCAGCGCCGCCGCCTGCTCGCGGAAGATGCCGCGGGCCTCGTCGCGCGCCGTGGGGCCGTACGGCTCGATGCGCACGCCCAGCGGACCCATGGCGCCCGCCACGCACGCGCGGTCGCCCGCCGCCTCGCGGGCAATGCGGGCGGCGGCCACGTTGATGTCGTGCAGGCGGTCTTCCAGGCCGTGGCGGGCGAGCTTGGTGCGGCTGGCGCCGTAGGTGTTGGTCTCGATGATCTCCGCGCCCGCCTTTACGTAGGCGCGGTGAACGTCGCGCACCAGATCAGGCTGGGTGAGCGAAAGCTCGTCGTAGCAGCGGTTGATGTATACGCCGCGGGCGTACAGCATCGTCCCCATGGCCCCGTCGAAGAGGTGGGGGCGGCCGTCCTCCAGCAGCCGGCGAAAGTCGCGCATCGGTCGTCTTCACAGGTAACCGCCCCCGCATCACGTGGGGGCGCCTTCATACACCAGCGGGCGCTTGTCGCGCGCGGGCACCACCCACAGCACGTGCCCCTGGCGGTCGAACCCGATTTCGATGGCGCCGTCGTCGGGCACGCACCCCTGCCCCTTGGGATACACCCAGCGCGACACCGTGCCCCGCCGCAGCCGCAGCAGCTCCTCGTCGATGGTGGGACGCGGCGTTCCGGCCGGGAACTGGTTCTCCAGGTGCGCCAGGTTGCTGGCCTCGCAGCGGTTGGGCGGCGCGCCCAGCGTTCTGACGACCGTCGTGCTATCGTCGCCCACCGCCAGGCTGGCGGCGCGGCTCTCGCGCCGTCGGCCGCCCAGCAGCAGCCCGGCCGCCACCACCAGCAGTCCGATGGCGATGATGGCGATGCTCACCATGCGCGACTTGCGTTTGTGCGTGCGCAGCGCCTGGTCGATACGGGCGTCGTACGCGTCGTACGGGTTGGCGATAGCGTCCTCCTGCGGCGGAGCCGGCGTGCGGCGGTGGGAAATCGGATGCAAACGGTAGCGTGTCTGCACGTTTCCTGCCGCGGTGCCCCTCCCCCGGCCCCTCCCCGTTCGTTCCTCACGGAGAGGGGAGA
>DASTVC010000827.1:0-3948 GCA_035759295.1 Longimicrobium sp.
GATCGAGATCGAGACGGAGCTGAGCCCGCGCCTGGTGGTGGGCGAAGGGGAGACGCGCGGCGTGGACGTGCTGCTGGACGCGGCCACCATCTTCCGCAGCGGCGCCAACGTGCTGAACCTGGCGCAGGCGTCCGGCCGCACCGAGCTGGAGATCCGGATCGAGAACGGCTTCCATGGCCACGGCGGATCTAGCCACAACTGACCGGCGGTCACTATTCTTGATCGACGAGAGTACGTGGAGGGAATTCTCGCTCCACGTACTCTCTTTCTACGCTGAGTCGGCCGAAGAACGGGCCTCACAGAGTCAGCAGAGTCAGCAGAGTCAGCAGAGTTTTCTCGCGCCGTTTCTAGGGCCGGACCCGGGAGAGAATGTGGATCAGTTCAGGTACTACCGGTAAATCTGGTACGCGGAGCCTTGCACGATCCAGCGAAATGCGCTAAATTGTCTATTCACAATGCGTTACAAACCTTTATCATGCCTGCCTTTACGCCATGTCGTCCGCGTCGGGTATTTCCGGAACGCGGTTGGATGAATCAGGAAACGGAGGAGCGATGATGAAGACGATGACGATCCTGGCGGTAACGGCTGCCCTGGCCACCCCGGCTGCGCTGACGGCCCAGATGACAATGAAGGCGGGCGCTTCCACCAACGTGCGCGCACAGACGGACGCGCGCGCCGGTGGACAGCAGCAGGCTGGCACCAGCGCGAACGCCGAGGTGCAGCTCGCAGTGCGCGCCGGGCTGCCGGAAGCGCCGGTGGCGCGCGCCGCCGCCCGCGCCCGTGCGGAAGGGCGTTCGGAGGCGGAGGCCGCCCGCGCGGCCGCCGCGGTCCGCACGAGGCTGCAGGCCTCGCATCAGGCCATCGTGGCGAGCGGCCGCACGTCCGTCGACGCCGAGGTGATCGCCGGCGCCGACGCGCTGTCGGCGGGCGCCGGCCAGGCGGACCTGTCGGTGATCGCGCGCCGGGCGCCCCGGGATCGCCAGCTTACGGCTTCGTTCCGCGCGCTGGCCCGGCTGGGCGAGGGGAACGGCGGGTTTCCGCGGGCTGCGTCCGCCATCGCGGCACGGCTGGAGAGCGGCACCAGTGACCGCGCCATCAGCCGCCTGGCCGCGACGGGGAGCGTCGACGCCATGCTTCGCGGCAGCACGAACGGCCTGAACGTGGGCACCCGCGCCACCACCGGAGTCTCCGGCGCGGCGGGCGGCGTGCTCGGCGGCCGCGGCTCGGTGACGGGCGGCCTGTCCGGTGCGGTCGGCGGCATCATTCCCTGACCCACGCGGGAACAGGCAGAGCGGAGGGCCCGCGGCGAGGATGCCGCGGGCCCTTTTTTTCGCGCCCATGCTCTGGATCGCGACACGGGCGCTCCGTATCCCAAGCACCACGCTGGCAACGGGTTGCGCGTTTTTCTTTGGATGCGGTGACACCCGCGCATACCTTTCCCCGTAGAATCGGCCAGCTTTCGACGCAGGATCGATCTCATCCGAGGGATCATCATCATGTCGGCCATTGCTCCCGCGGCGTCCCCGTCTTCCATCCCCGACCCCGCTCCGGCCGCGTCCGCGACGCACCACGCGCCGGAGCGGGTGCGGGGGCCGCGAATCTCCCCGCTCGCGCGGTTCCGCGCCTACCTGCAGCACTCCGTCACGGAAGAGGTGGTGGACCGGATGCGCGCCGTGGAGCCGCTTTCCGAGCTCGACGCGCTGGATCCCGACACCGGCGAGCCGCTGCGCGCCCGCGTCCGCCGGCTGGAATGGCGCCTGGCGGGGTCGGTGGTGCGCAAGCGGATGTCGCTCTCGGCGCTGTTCTGGATCAGCGTGGTAGGACTGTCGCTGTACTACACCCTCTTCATCCCCTACTGGGTGCGCCGCGTCGTCGCCCTGGGCGCCGGGGCGGAGGCCGGGGCCGAGCGGCCGTACGCGCTGGTGGTGGCCGTCCTGCTGGCCGCGGCGGGGACCATCGTCCTGCTGTCGCGCCACTTCCTCCGGCGCCGCGGGTGGACGGCCGCCGGCAGCCGCGGGCGGCGCGCCACGGTGTACGTATCCGCCTTCTTCTACGTCTGCTGGTTCTTCGCGGCCACGGCCGTGGACCTGGAGCACCTGACCGTGCACGCCTTCGCCTCGCTGGGGGTGATGCTGGGGTACGGCGTGGGGCTGATGGTGCTGGGCGCGCTGGCCATCGGCTGGGGGATGCGGTTCACCGACCGGTGGTGGGACCGGCACGCCTGCATGCGGCATCCGGACGCGGTGGTGGTTGACGAGCTGGCGCGGATGGTGGAGATGCTGGGCCGCCACCCGGGCGAGTGGCTGAACCTGCACGTGCGCAACCGGCTGCTGCACTCGCTGGAGCGGGTGGCGCAGTGCCTGGAGTACAGCCTGCCGCTGCACCTGAACGGCCGTGACGCCCTGACCGACCGCTGGCTGCGCGAGCAGACCGCCGGCCGCGCCGCCGCCGTGCGGGACCTCAAGCGCTGGGTGTGCCTTCCCCGCGCCGACACGCGCCAGCAGTTCATCGACCGCATCAGCGCCGACCTTACCCGCGCCGTCCGCGGCGACTGGGACGGGCTGGAGTGGATGGAGCCGCCGCCCCAGGCGCCCCGCGGCCTGCGCGCCGCCGCCAAGACCATGATCGTGCTGGGCGTGACCGGCGGCGGCGCGGCGGTCGCGGCGCTGCTGGAGGCCAAGGTCGGGAAGTTCATCGCCGGCACCTGGGACGTGCTGCGCCCTCTGGCGCCGGTGCTGGGCCCCGCGCTGGCGCCCATGATCATCTACGTGGTGATGCGCATCCTGCGCCCCGCGCTGTTCTCCGACCTTCCCGTGATGCGCCGGCTGCGCGAGATCGTCCCCGACAAGGAAGATCTGCACGCGTAGCCGTTGCTCCCCCGCCCCGCCCCGCGTAGTTTGCTCCGCCCGCCGCCCGGCCGTGCACGTTGCATGCATCCGCCGGGCGCCGGATGAAAAGTGTGCAGCGAACTCGCATCTGCTGAGGTGAGCGTTGGCGGACAACAGCTTCGACATCGTGGTGATCGGCGCCGGGCCGGGCGGCTACGTGGCCGCCATCAAGGCCGCGCAGCTTGGATACAAGACGGCGTGCGTGGAGGAGGGCAACCTGGGCGGGGTGTGCCTGAACATCGGCTGCATCCCCACCAAGGCGCTGCTGGAGAGCGCCGCCATGATCACGCACCTGGGGCACGCCAAGGAGTTCGGCGTGACGGTGGGCGAGATCAAGACCGACATGGCGCAGGCCGTAAAGCGCTCGCGCCAGGTGAGCGAGCGGCTGGTGAAGGGGATCGGCTTCCTGTTCAAGAAGAACAAGGTCACCCACATCCCCGGGCGCGGCCGCCTGGCCGGCAAGGGGCAGGTGGAGGTGACGGGGAAGGACGGCAAGGCGCAGACGGTATCGGCGAAGCACATCATCATCGCCACCGGCTCGAGGCCGCGCGACCTGCCCTTTCTCAAGATCGACCACGACCGCGTCTGGGATTCCACGGACGCCATGATGTCCAACGAGGCGCCCAAGACGCTGGCGATCGTCGGCGCGGGCGCCATCGGCTGCGAGTTCGCGGACGTCTACGCGGCGTTCGGCACGCAGGTGACGATCATCGAGATGTTCGACCGCGTGCTGCCGCTGGAAGACCGCGACTGCTCGGCGGTCGTCGAGAAGAGCTACCGCAAGCGGGGGATGAACGTCCTCACGGGCGTAAAGCTGGAGAAGGCGGAGATCGGCAAGACCGGCGTCACCCTCACCATCACCGACGCCAAGGGGAAGACGCAGACGGTGGAGGCCGAGCGCGTGCTGAGCGCCATTGGCCGCGCGCCGCTGGTGGAAGACATCGGGCTGGAGAAGGCGGGGGTGAAGATGACGGACCGCGGCTTCATCGCCGTCGACCGGCAGATGAAGACCAGCGTCGAGGGCGTCTACGCCATCGGCGACGTGGCCGGCCCGCCGCT
>DASTVC010000828.1:0-2291 GCA_035759295.1 Longimicrobium sp.
CGCGCGGGCGCTGGCCAGCACCGGGCCGGCGCGCCCGTTCGTCGTTGCCGGCGTCTTCGAGCGGGAGGCGGATCCCAACCGCATCGCCCGCAACGACTACGAGGTGCGCCTGCACCTGCCCGACCTGGAGGCCATGCTCCCCACCCGCGACCGCGTGGACCGCTTCGCCGTCGTCCTGGCCCCCGGCGCGGACGCGGATTCCGCCGCGCGGTGGATCGAGGGCGTGGCGTTCGGCACGCGGGCGTACGGCAGCGCGGCGCTCGCGGAGCGGACCAGCGCGACCTTCGCCGTGGTCTCGCGCTTTCACGACGCCATCGGCATCGTCACCATCCTGGCGAGCGCCATCTTTCTGCTCTGCGTGATGGTGATCCGCGTGGACGAGCGCAAGCGCGACATGGGCGTGCTGCGGCTCATCGGCGTCAGCCGGTCCACGGTGTTCCGCGCCATCGTGCTGGAGGCCATCGGCATCGCGGTGCTGGGATCGATCGCAGGCGCCGGGCTGGGCGTGCTGGTCGCGCGGATCGTGAACGCCTACTACGCGCGGGTCTACGACACCACGCTCAAGTTCGCGCTGGTCACGCCGCGCATCGTGCTGATCGCGGCGGTCCTGGGGCTGGCGCTGGGCGCGGTGGCGGGGGGACTGGCGGCGTGGCGCGTGGTGCGCGTGGCGCCGCAGAAGCTGGGCGAGCGGTGATCGTCTCCGCGTTCCTGCGCTCCTTCTTTCGCCGCGGCGGGCGGACGGCGCTGGCGCTGGCCGGCATCGCCGTATCCGCCGCGCTGCTGCTGGACATGACCATGCTCGCCAGCGGCCTGACCGGCTCGTTCGGCGAGCTGCTGGGCGTGAGCGGGTACGCCCTGCGCGTCACCCCGCGCGGCAGCCTGCCCTTCGACAGCGAGGCAGGGATCGCGAACGGCGGCGAGGTGGGGCGGCGGATCGCGGCAGTGCCGGGGGTGCGCGCCGTGGCGCCGGTGCTGGGCGCGCAGTTCTACCTTGCCCGCGGCGACAGCGCCGGCGAGCCGCTGTTCACCTCCGGCATCGACCCCGCCTCCGTCTTCCTCTACCGCATCGTCGACGGCCGCCAGCCGGGCGCGGGCGAGGTTGCCGTCAGCGAGCCGCTTGCGCGCGGCGAGCGACTGAAGGTGGGGGATACGATCCAGCTGGCGGCGGACCTGGACGTCTCGCTGGGCCGCGCGCGGCAGACGCGGGCGTACCGGGTGAGCGGCGTGGCGGACTTTCTGTACGACTACGAGGACCAGCGCTCCCTCGCCATGCCCATCTCCGAGGTACAGCGCGCCACCGGCCGCCCCGGCGAGGTCTCGCTCTTCGGCGTCGCGACGGACGAGGGGGTGGATGACGACGCGCTTGCCGAACGCATCACCGCCGCGGTGCCGGAAGTGTCAACGTACTCCACCCGCGCGCTGATGGCGGAGATGGACAAGCGGCTCCTCTACTTCCAGCAGCTCGCCACCATCCTGGGGAGCATCGCGCTGGTAGTGACGGCACTGCTGGTATCGACCATCATCACCATCGGCGTGCGCGAGCGCTTCGGCGAGATCGCGACGCTGCGCGCCATCGGCGTCGCGCGCGGGCGGGTGCTCTTGGCGATCGTCGTCGAAGGGTTGGTGCTGGCGGGGATCGGGTGCCTGCTGGGGTTGCCGCTCGGGCTGTGGATGGCGGGCCGGCTGGACCGCATCCTCCTGAGCTTTCCCGGCATCCCCGCGAAGATGACCTTCTTTGCCTGGGAGCCCGCCCGCGTACTCCTGGCCACCGGCATCGTCATCCTGGTCGGCGCGCTCGCCGGCCTGCTTCCGGGATGGAACGCCATCCGCACGCCGCTGGGCCGTGCGTTGCGCGAGGAGGCGGAGTGAGGGGCGAGGCGGACGTTTCGCCACGGACGGATTGATCGGGACGGCGCATCGCGGTTGGGGTTTCGTCACGCGAATTGGATGATGATGGGGCGTCGCCCCACCACCCCGGGCTAAAGCCCGGGGCTAGAACGGCAATAAGCCCTGTCTCGCGCCGAGGCGCGACACGAACAGGGCTTCACCTGCTCGGGCAGGCGAGGGCCTTCGCGCGTGGCGAGGTAGGGCATAAGCAGGACCGTACCAGAGGAAACGCGCGACGGGCATTCGTGACGTTTATCCCCCCTCCCGCACTGCTGTCCGGTTAGAAGTTGAAGAGTTGCAACTGGTTAGGAGCGGGTCGGTCGAGAATTGTGTAATCGGGACCTGAGAGTGCTTGCCGCAACTCGATTCTCTGGAAGATGTGGACACTCAGGATCTGTAGCAAT
>DASTVC010000829.1:0-3377 GCA_035759295.1 Longimicrobium sp.
GGCGAGGTGGCCTGGTACGTGACCGGGCGGTTCTACGCCGCCGAGAACAACGGACCGCTGCTCGACGCCGGCTACTTTCTGCAGCTGCAGGGCATCGACGCCGACCTCTTCTGCGGCAAGCCCGGCGAGGGCACGGCGCACCTGACCTTTCTGGCGGATCCGTTCACCGCGAAGCCGATGTACAACGGAGACCTGTCCCTGGGCATGGATGCGGTGGGCAACTTCGCGGTGTACCTGAACCACAACCCGGCCGCCACCTTTGATGACCCCGCCTCCTTTGGCGCGGGCGAAGAGATCGCGCGGTTCCGGCGCGCCAGCGTGGTGATCGGCACGACGGTGGGGCGAGGGACCGGCAACGAGCCGCTGTTCTCGCTCAACGTGTTTTCCGCCCGGCTGGTCTCCAGCCGCCCCTTCGAGCTGGGCGGCCGCCGCTACGACCTGCGCCGGCTGATGCCGAACGGCATCACGCAGTGGGGCACCTCCGCCGCCACGCCCGTGGCCGCGGTGCCCGGCTATTCCAGCGTGCTCCCGTTCGTGGGCTCCGCCATCGCCATCGGCGGCCCGCCCGCGCTTCCCCCACCCGACCCGCACAGCGAGCGCCGGATGGTGTAATCGGCACCGGGTTCACTGGGTACTCCGCACGCACAAACGTTGATGTCCTGAGGGAGCGCCGCGAGAGACCCGCCCCTGCACCGCCGCCTGCGCGCGACCGAAGGATCTCGCCTGCACCACGACGGGCCATCTACGCCGCGAAGGCCCTGGCCGGCCCGAGCAGGTGAAGCCCCGCACGGACGCGCCAGCGGCCGGGCGGGGCTTATCGCTTTCCCAGCAGCGGGTTTACCCGCTCATTCCTCGCTCACCTTCCCCGCTCCCCCCCGCAGCAGGAAGACGAGACCCTTGACGTCCTCAGCCACCCACCTTACTTTACCGACGAGTTAAATAACCGAATGGTTAAACGAGCCATGGCAAACGATCCTCTCAGCGTCACCTTCGCGGCACTGGCCGACCCCACCCGGCGGGCCATCCTGGCGCGCCTGTCCCGGGGCGAGGCCAGCGTCACCGAGCTGGCGGAACCGTTCGACATGAGCATGCCGGCCATCTCCAAGCACCTCAAGGTGCTGGAGCGCGCGGGGCTCATCGAGCGGGGGCGCGAGGCGCAGTGGCGGCCGTGCAGGCTGCAGGCGGGGCCGCTCAAGGACGTCGAGGGATGGGTGGAGCAGTATCGAATCCACTGGGAGGAAAGGCTGGACCGGCTGGGCGACTACCTTCGTGACCTGCAGACCCGGGAGAAGAGCGATGACGGCAGCGAGCAGTGAATCCACCGCCACCACGTCCGTGGGCTGGGAGGGCGGCGAGCTGGTGATGACGCGCGTGTACCCGGCGCCGCGCGCGCTGGTGTTCCGCGCCTGGACGGAGGTCGAGCACTTTGCGCAGTGGTTCGGGCCGCACGGCACCACCCTGCCCCACTGCACGCTGGACGCGCGGCCGGGCGGCTCGCTCCACTTCCTTCACCGCCACGCCAACGGAGACGACGTGTGGATCGGCGGCCGGTTCCACGAGGTCGCGCCGCCGGAGCGCCTGTCCTTCGGCACCTGGTTCTCCGACGCCACGGGTGGGCCCGTGGAGCGGCCGGGCTTCAACCTGGAATCCACCATCACCGTCACCTTCGCCGAGCACGCGGACGGCACGCAGGTCACCATCCGCCAGACCGGCCTGCTCGCGGACCAGGGAGAGGTCGAGGGGTGGACGGAAACCCTCGACCGCCTCGGCGAGCACCTGAGCCAGCGCTGATCGAACCCGAAAAACCAGCGGGCGGCACCGGAGCCGTCCATCCACCATCCACCACTGTCCCACATCAGGAGAACGACGATGATGACCGCAGAATCCGCCGCCCCCGGCTCCACCGACACTTCCGACCGCGAGATCGTGCTCTCGCGCGAGTACGACGCGCCGCGCGAGCTGGTGTGGCGCGCGTACACGGATCCCGCGCACCTGCCCAACTGGTGGGGTCCCAACGGCTTTACCAACACGGTGCACGAGTTGGACGTGCGCCCCGGTGGCCGGTGGCGGTTCATCATGCACGGGCCCGACGGGAAGGACTGGCCCAACCGCATCGTCTACCATGAGGTCGTTGCACCCGAGCGCCTGGCGTTCCTTCACGGCGACGACGTGGACGACGATCCCGGCGCGTTCCAGGTGACGGTGACGTTCGACGACCTGGGCGGCCGCACGCGCGTCACGCAGAAGATGGTGTTCGCCACCGCCGCGCAGCGCGCCGGCGTGGAGCAGTTCGGGGCCGTGGAGCTGGGCAAGCAGACGCTGGACAAGCTGGCCGCGTACCTCCTGACGATGTAACGCGTCCCCCGGCGTGGCCGCTCGCCACCGGCGGCGGGCGGCCATGTCGAGAACGCGGGACCCGGCTCCGACTTGAGGGTGAAAGCACGCAGTCACACAACCCATCCTCAGGAGATCCGACGATGAGCGCCACCGCCACCCTGACCACCACCGCCCGTCCGCACCTCACGCTCCGCCGCATCGGCGCCGTGTTCGCGGGGCTGCTGACGATCGTGGTCCTCTCCACCGCGGCGGACGCGGTGCTGCACGCCACGGGGGTGTATCCACCGTTTCCGCGGCGCATGGCGGACGGGCTGTTCCTGCTGGCCACGGCGTACCGCATCGTCTTCGGCATCGCGGCCGGCTACGTGACCGCGCGCCTGGCGCCCGACCAGCCGATGCGGCATGCGCTGGCGCTCGGTTTGATCGGTGTCGCGCTCTCCACCGCCGGCGCCGCGGCCATGTGGGAGTTCGGCCCGGGATGGTACAGCCTGGCGATCATCGCCATCGCCCTCCCGTGCGCCTGGACCGGCGCCCGCCTCCACGCGGCCCAGCTGCGCGCGGGCTGAGGAGACAGAAGCTCGTCGAAGCGCGATCGAATTCTCCCCTTTCTCCCGCGCAGCGGGGGAGGGAGGTGCGAGGCATTTGGAAACGGGATCGAAGTCCACCTCCCCCAGGGGTTTTTGGGGGAGATGCGAGCCTAAGCGAGTAGGGGGCGCCCTGTCGGGCGTAAGTTCGATCTTCGTCGTCGAGTCCCAATTCTTCGCCAACGCCCTCCCCTCTCCGTGAGGAACGAACGGGGAGGGGCCGGGGGAGGGGCACCGTGCAGGCGCGGAGCCGATAAAAATCTCCGCATCCTTAACGCCCTCGCGTTCCGAAAATCAGTTTCACGCAGGATGTCGATCCGGCCGCGCGCCGTTCGTCGCACTGGTAGAAGCAGGGAAAACGCCGGCGAATGACTCGCCGGCACCACACCCAACCGGGAGCAGAGACCATGTCGATCTACGATCCCACCCCGTCGCCCTGGGCCGCCCGCATGCTGG
>DASTVC010000830.1:0-9535 GCA_035759295.1 Longimicrobium sp.
CCGCGGCGGCGCTTTTCTTCGTCCCCACCTCCCCTTCGGCCTCCATGCCCCAACAGATCCGCATCCTGCTGGTGGACGACCACGCCGTGCTGCGTGCCGGCCTGCGCGCGCTGCTGGAGGCGGAGCCGGGATTCCTGGTCGTCGGCGAGGCGGGGACGGGCGAGGAGGCAGTGATGAAGGTGCCGCAGCTGCGCCCCGACGTGGTGGTGATGGATCTGTCGATGCCGGGGATGGGCGGGCTGGAAGCCGTGCGCCAGATCGCCGCGCTGGGCACCACCGCGCGCGTGCTCGTCCTGACGATGCACGGCGAGGAGGAGCACCTGCTGCCGGTGCTGGAGGCGGGCGGCAGTGGCTACGTGAACAAGACCAGCGCCGACGAGGAGTTGATCGAGGCCATCAAGACGGTCGCGTCCGGCGACGTGTTCCTCTACCCCAGCGGCGCCAAGCTGCTGCTGCGCGGCCTTAAGCAGAAGGCCGAGCCGGGCGAGGAAGACCCGCTGGAAAAGCTGACGGAGCGCGAGCGCGAGGTGCTGGGGTTCACGGTGGAGGGGTTCAGCAGCAGCGAGATCGGCAAAAAGCTGTTCATCAGCCCCAAGACGGTGGACACCTACCGTGCCCGCATCATGGAAAAGCTGAACCTGCACCACCGCAGCGAGCTGGTGCGGTTCGCCCTGCGGCGGGGGCTGCTGAAGGCGGAGGAGTAGCCCTCACCCGGGCCCTCACCCGGGGCCCTCACCCGGCTCGTTCCTCGCCTGCCCTCTCCCGCAAACTGCGCGGGAGAGGGGATAAACGGCACGGGCGGTTGGGGGCTTCGGACGGGGTGGGGCGAGGGGCGGGCGCCCCCCTCCCCAGCCCTCCCCCACAAACTGCATGGGGGAGGGAGGTGCGGCGCACCTTGTCGAAGCGGGATCGAAGTCCACCTCCCCCAGGGGTTTTTGGGGGAGGTGCGAGCCTAAGCGAGTAAGGGGGCGCCGTCGCGGGCGCCAGTTAGGTCCGGTCGTAGCGCGATCGAATTCTCCCCTACCGAACGGGGAGGGGCCGGGGGAGGGGCACCCCGCGGACGCAGTTCGATCCCGGGTGAGCACCTTGGGGACCGAATGGTCTCTTTCGGCGTATCCGAGCACCTGAAGCAACTGCACGACAGTCAATCACCAGCAAGAAGATAGAACGGTGGCACGCAGGGTCGTCATCACGGGCGTGGGGATGGTCACGGCGCTGGGGAATACCGCGGCGGCGACCTGGGAGGGCGTAAAGGCCGGCCGTTCGGGCGTGGGGCCGCTCACCAAGTGTGAGCTGCCGGGAATCGCGCCGGAGATCTGCATCGCGGCCGAAGTGAAGAACTTCAGCCCTGAGCCGGTGCTGAACCACAAGGACGCACGCCGGATGGACTGGTTCATCCAGTACGCGCTGGTGGCCGCGGACGACGCCATGCGCAACGCGGGACTGGGCGGTCTGCAGCCCGTCCCCAACCCCGAAGAGACCGGCACCATCATCGGCTCGGGGATGGGCGGGCTGATCTCCATCATGGAGACGTCCGACATGGCGCGGGAGAAGGGGCTCAACCGCGTGTCGCCCTTCTTCATCCCCGCCAGCATCATCAACCTGGCCAGCGGGCAGATCGCCATCCGCACCGGCGCGCAGGGGCCCAGCTACGCGCCCGTGAGCGCGTGCGCCAGCAGCAACCACGCGATCGGCGAGGCGTTCCACGCCATCCAGCGCGGCGACGCGGTGATGATGCTGGCCGGCGGCACCGAGGCGTGCCTCACCCCCATCTCCTACGCGGGCTTTGCGGCGGCGCGCGCGCTGGCCACCACGTACGACTCGCCCGAGACGGCATCGCGCCCCTTCGACGCAAAGCGCAGCGGATTCGTCCACGGCGAGGGCGGCGGCGTGCTCGTCCTCGAAGAGCTGGAGAGCGCCCGCGAGCGCGGCGCGCCCATCCTGGCGGAGATCATCGGCTTCGGGATGAGCGCGGACGCGTTCCACATCACCGCGCCGCCCGAGAATGGCGAGGGTGCGGCGCTGGCGATGAAGCGCGGCCTGCGCAGCGCCGGCATCGCGCCGCAGGAGGTGACGTACGTCAACGCGCACGGCACCTCCACGCCCGTGGGCGACCTGGCGGAAACGCGCGCGCTGAAGTCCGTTTTCGGAGACCACGCCCGCAAGCTGGCCATTTCGTCCACAAAATCGATGATCGGGCATGCGCTGGGCGGCAGCGCGAGCATCGAGGCGGGCGTCTGCGCGTTCGCGTTGAAGGAGGGCATCATCCCGCCCACCATCAACCTGACCGATCCGGACCCCGAGTGCGACCTGGACTACGTGCCGCACACGGCGCGGCAGGCCCAGCTGGACGTGGTGATCAGCAACTCCTTTGGCTTCGGCGGGGCGAACACCACGCTGGTGATGCGGCGGTTCGACGGCTGAACTGCAGGGAATAGGGAACAGGGAATAGGGAATAGGGAATAGGGAATAGGGAAAAGCCGGCAACTGCTTGCGCGGTTGCAGGCTTTTTCGTGTTGGCCTGTCCAGGCGGGGTTCAGGAGGAGTGACTGGCTGCACCTTACCTGTCGCAGGCTTCACTTGCCGCCATTATGTTTGGTTGTGCCATTCGCAGCCCGCGAACGGCGCGTCCGCATCCATCCTCCAGACCGGAGCCCGCATGAGCAAGCTTACGCTGGACCTCGACTCGCTGGACGTGCAGTCGTTCCATCCCACACCCGGGGCCGACGCACCCCGCGGCACCGTGCGCGGCCACTACTCGGGCGACCCGGACTGCACCCAGTACGGGACGATGTGCCCCAGCCATTACAACGAGGCCACCACCTGCATGGTGTCGGACCTGGGCACCTGCAACGCCACCTGCGGCAACTCGTGTCCCATCACCTGCCGCGGCGAGTATTCGTGCATCACCTGCTATGGCGTGCAGTGCGAGGAAGATTCGTAGACACGCTCGCCGCCCCGCGCCGATCGGGTCCGCGGCGGTGCATCGCGGGAGGATGTCGTAACGAGAAGCCCCGCCCGGCGAGCCGATGCTCGCCGGGCGGCGTGCTGCGGGTGAGGGCGCGGGTGGTGTCCCGGTCTGGCGGGGATGGGCGTTCTCCGGGACGCGGCCGGGAGCGACTCTCCCGCCCCTTCCCCATCTCCCGAGGATCCTGCCGATGATGATGCAGCGAAAGATCGCCATCGTTCTTGCCGCGGCCTTCGCGGCCGCGATACCCGCCGCCGCCGCCGCGCAGCAGGCGCTCGGACCGTCGGCCGACGTGAGTTTCGGCATTTTCGCGGGGGCGGGCGGCAGCTTCGTGGACCGCGGCGGGCCGGCGCTGGACGGCATCGTCGCGATTCCGCTGGGCCGGATGGGTAGCAACACGCTGGTGGCGGGGGTGACGGGCGGAATCAGCGGGCCGCTGATGATCGGCGACAACATCTGCAGGCTGGGGCCGGGCGACACCTGCGTTCCCGACTACCCCACGTTCACCACGGCGGGCGTGGCGGCGGGGGTGCAGCGGACCATCGGCGCCGGCCTTTCGGCGCGGGCGCTGGCCGGGCCTGCGTACTTCCACGCGATGGACGGCGACGACGCGCTCGGCCTGCAGGGGCGGCTGGACGTGGCGCGGCCGCTGATCTTTCACACCGCCGTGGTCGCCTCCGTCCGCGGCTCGCTTCTCCCCAGCTACCAGGGCGAGACGCTGAGCTTCGCGACGTTCGGGGTAGGGCTGCGCATCCAGTAGCTTTCCGGCGGATTCACCAGACGCAGCAAGGCCGGCCACCCGGATGACCGGGTGGCGGGCCTTCTTCGTGGCCTCGCGGTCAGCGACCGATCAGTCGCGGCCGCCGACCAGGCGGCGGACTTCGCGCAGGCCGGCGGGGGTCCACTGCGGCCGCTGCGGATCCGTCGCGACGATGTGCGAGACCAGGAACACCATCCGCGCCACGCGGGCGGCCTTGTCGGTATCCAGCCGCTCCACCTGGTCAGACGGGCGGTGATAGTCCTCGTGCGGACCGGCGAAGAAGAAGATGGCGGGGATCTCCTTGCGCGCGAAGTTGAAGTGGTCGCTGCGGCCAAAGAAGCCCTCGTCCGGCCAGCGGTCATCGCCCGCCGCCAGCCCCAGCAGCGCCTGGTTCTCCGTCTCCACCCGCCGCACCACGTCGCCCAGCGACGAGTAGTTCTTGCCGATCACCACCACGCTGTCGCGCTCGTTGCGGCCGATCATGTCGATGTTGACGTCGGCCACGATGCTGCCGATGGGGACGGTGGGGTGGTCGCTGAAGTACGCGGAGCCCAGCAGCCCCTTCTCCTCGCCGCTCACGCCCAGGAACAGGATGCTGCGCGCCGGCCGCTGCGGCATGGACGCGAACGCCTCGGCCACCTCCATGAGCGCGCTGGTGCCGCTGGCGTCGTCGTCCGCCCCGTTGTAGATGCTGTCGCCGCCCACGGCGCGCCCCACGCCCACGTGGTCCATGTGCGCGGAAAGGACCACGTACTCGTTGCGCAGCGTGGGGTCGCTGCCGCGAAAGATGGCCACCACGTTGGGCGCGATCCCCGACCGGCCGCGCGTGCGGATGGGGAAGGTCTGGATGAAGGAGCCGTTCTCCGCGCCGCCCTCCAGCCCCAGCCGGGCGAACTGGCGCGCCACGTAGGCGGCCGCGGAATCCAGCCCCGGGCTGGGCGTGTCGCGCCCGCGCAGCGCGTCCGAGGCCAGGTAGGCCACGTGCCTGCGCATGTCTTCGGAGGTGATGGTGGCCGCCGCGGCGGCCGCGCTCCCCGTAGCCGCCACGCTCGCGCCGCCGGCCGGGGGCGCGGCGGAGCCCGTGCCGGTGCCCGCATCCGGCCCGGCGCCCGCGGTGCCGGTGGCGCAGGCGGCCAGCGTGGCGAGGCCGGAAATCGTCAGAATCCGCTTCATCATCTCGATCCATGGGTGCGGTTCGGCACGGTCCGGCGCCGTGCTGGCGCGGTCCCGGGTGCGGGAGGATACACGTTCGTTCCGCGCCGGGGCAAGTCGGACGCCACGAACCCCGCCCGCCGCGGGCCGAACCGCGCGGCGGGGAGGTGAAACGACGCGGCCCGGGTTATGATGAGGAACGAATTCGTCCCTCCGGCCCGTCCGATCTCATCGCGGCCTGAGCGGGCGATGGACCCAACCCGCACGACGCACGAATGCCTGACGATTCCACGGCCGCCATCATCTGCACCACCTTCGAGATTCCGTCGCCGGACGGCGGGCCGCCCGTGCGCGGCGACGTGCGCGTGCGGCAGGGGCACCGCGCGGACGCGGCCATCGTGTTCTGCCACGGCTTCAAGGGGTTCCGCCGCTTCGGATTCTTCCCCAATCTGGCGCGCGCGGCGGCCCAGCGCGGCTTTGCGGCGGTCACGGTGGATTTCTCGCGCAACGGCATCGGCGCGGACGGCGCGGACACGTTCTCGGCGATGGAGCTGTTCACCGAGCACACGCACACCCGCAACCTGGACGAGATCCGCCGCGTGGTGGACCTGCTGGCGCGCGGCGCGCTGCTGGAGCGGCCCGCGCGCCGCATCGGCCTGTTCGGCCACTCGCGCGGCGGCGGCGAGGCGGTGCTGGCGGCCGCGGCGGACCCGCGGGTGAACGCGCTGGTCACCTGGGCCGCCATCGCCCGGGTGGACCGCTGGACGCCGGAGCAGATCGCCACCTGGAGCACTGGCGGCACGGTGGAGATCGAGAACGCGCGGACCAGGCAGATGATGCCCATCGGCCCCGGCTACTGGCGCGACCTGGAGGCCCACCGCGAGCGGCTGGACATCCTGGCCGCCGCGGCGCGGGTGGGGGTGCCGTGGCTCATCGTCCACGGCGACGCGGACATTTCCGTGCCGGTGGAGGAGGGGCGGGAGCTGTTCGAGGCGGCGGGGGAGAACACGGAACTGCTGGTGGTGGAGGGCGCCGACCACGGCTTCAACGGCAAGCATCCGTACGCGGGCGCCACCCCGGAGCTGCGCGTGGCCGCCGACGCCACCCTGGAGTGGTTCGACACGCACCTGGACTGACGGACGTTTTCGAACGAGCGTTCGAAGAGGGTGTGGACAAGTGCCGGGGTCATCGTTAAGATACCGTCCCGCGGCCGAATGCGAGCTTACAATACCTTGCCCTGACCCCTGCTGGAGAACCAGATGCCTTACGTGATCGCGGAGCCCTGCATCGGCACCAAGGACGCGAGCTGCGTCGAGGTCTGCCCGGTCGATTGCATCTACGAGGCGGACGATCAGTACTACATCAACCCCGACGAGTGCATCGACTGCGGCGCGTGTGAGCCGGAGTGCCCCGTGCAGGCCATCTTTCCCGATACAGACGTTCCGCCGGAGTGGACCGACTACATCGAGAAGAACCGGGTGTTGTCCGAGGAGAAGTGATCCACCCGCGCCGGACGCACCAGGGGCCGCCTTCCACACCCGGAAGGCGGCCCCTTGCTGTTTCCGAGTCCCCCAAAGACGGGGCCTCACGCAGAGTCAGCAGAGTTAGCAGAGTTCCTTCGAGGCGGCGGAAGGCGAGTGCCACCCTTTCATCCCCATGCCGGAGGGAGGATGGATGATGGAAGAATGCACCGGAGCCCGTACTCTGATAACTCTGCTAACTCTGCGTGAGGCCAATCTTTTTGCCTGATCGCGGAAAAGAAGAAGGGGCGCCCCCGATCAGCATCGGGAGCGCCCCTTTCATCGTCCAGGACCGGCTGGATCAGCCGCGGCCCATCACCTTGCGGGCGTACCCGTTGTCGGGGTTGCCGCCGCGCTCCAGCACGCGGTCGACGGTGCCGGTGCCGCGGTTGTATGCGGTGAGCGCCAGCTGCACGTCGCCGTCGTAGCGATCGATCAGCTCGCCCAGGTAGCGAAAGCCGATCTCCAGGTTGGTCTCGGAGTCGCGCAGGTCGCTCTCCGTGGCGTCGCGCTTGAACCAGCGGGCCGTGGGGAGCATGAGCTGCGTGAGTCCGATGGCGCCCACGTGGCTGGTCGCGTAGTCCTTGAACTCGCTCTCCGTGCGCACCAGCCCGAACGCGATCTCGGGCTCGATGTCGTTCTCCACCGCGGTGGTGTAGATGAGCTGCGCCAGCGACCGAGGCACGTGGTACCCCTTGGCTCGGTACGTGTCGGCCAGGCGGTCCGCCTCGGTCGCGGCGGAGGCGTTGGCCATGCGCTGCGGAGCCCGCACCACGATCGGCGCCACGTCCATGGTCACGGCGCCCCGCACGGCCGTCTGCACCACTCCGCGGCGCGGCTTGCCGTCCTTGCCCGTGGGGCCCGCGCCCGTGGCGGTCGCGACGCCCTGGAGCACCGCGCAGCCCAGCAGAAGAACCTGCACCGGCCGTGAGCGCACCAGCGAACGGAAGTCATTTCGCAGCGGCGCGCTTCGCTTTACACGCGGCGAACGGCTCTCGTTTTCCTTCACCAAATCCGTCTCCTGTCGTTCACACGACGAACGCGGCCGATCGATCTGGGACCGCCGCGCTCCGCCATGCTGAGGGCATTCAACTGTGCGTAAGATAGTCTCTACAAAGCGTTGTGTCAATTGAAGATAGCTGTTTTTGGCCTTGTGAAGGCCCGAAAACCCGCATGGGCACTGGCTTTCTGATGCAAACAAACGAGTTAGTCGAAAGAATACCGAAATTCCAGCTAAACCGCCGGTTTTCAACTACATGCCGACATTGATCCCCATTGCTGGATTTGTCCGGACCGGACGATCGAAACTGACACGTCGGACGGGCTCAGATGGTCTAAGTGGTGTTTTTTGTCCTCTGGATGGGACTCCCTTCCAGAACGCCCGAGGCCCCTTCCCCCGAACCGCGGGAAGGGGCCTCGAAAGCCGGCCGGGTGGATCAGCCGCGCGAGCGCGAGCCGCCGCCAGACCGCGAGCCGCCCGACTTGCTGGACGACCCGCCTCTGCTGGACGACTTGCTGCCGCCCGACGACTTGCTCGACGATCCGCCGGACTTCGACGACGATCCGCCGCGCTTGCTGCCCGACGAGCGCTCCGCCGTGGCCCGGCTGGACGACGCCCGGCTGGCCGACTTGCTTCCGCCGCCCGACTTGCTCCCCGACGACTTGCTGCCGGAGGACTTGCTGCCGGAGGACTTGCTCCCCGAGCGCCCGCCCGACGACGACTTGCTGCCGCCCGACTTGCTCGCGCCGCGGCCGCGCGAACCGCCTTCGGAGGCCGCGGTGAACTGCACCTCGGCCGCGCCGGTGGCCAGGTCCACGCCCACGCCCAGCGCCCGGAGCGCCCGGACCGAGTTGCGCTCGATGAACGAGGCCATGGCCTCTTCCTCGCGCAGGCTTTCGCCCAGCAGGGCCGCCACCTCGCGCTCGCCCATGGCGGTGGCCACGGCGATGGCGGATCGGTACCCCGCGATCTCGTAGTGCTCCACCCGCAGGCTGCTGCCCAGGTCGAACGCCTCCAGCAGCTGCCGGGAGGGGTTCTCGTCCTTCTTGAACGAGTCGTGTTCGGCCTTGAGCCCCACCGCGGCCTCGCACGTCTCGGCCTTGGCCCTTTCGCCGATGGCCTCGAAGGCGCGCCGGAGCCGCTGGATCTGCTCCTCGGTCTCGCCGATGTGCTCCTGCACCCGGGCGAGCATCTCGGGGTTCTTTACCTCGCGGGTAAGGGTCCCGAGCATCTTGAGGATCAGCTGCTCCGCGTAGAGCAGATCGCCCAGCTCGTGTTTGAGCAGGTCCTTCATGGTGCTGACCGACATGGCGCGCCTCCGGAACCGTTAGGGGTTAGACGTGGGTCCGACGGCGGCCCACCAGAAGCCGGTACAGCAGCAGCAGGATCAGGGCGCCCACCACGCTGCCGATCAGGCCCACCCGGTTGTCGCTGCCGCCGAACAGCATGCCGCCCACCACCGAGCCCGCGATGCCCAGGAGGATGGTGACGATGATGCCGCCCGGGTCGCGTCCCGGCATGATGAACTTCGCGATGGCACCGGCCACGAGGCCGATGATGATCATCCACAGGATACCCATGACTTTTCTCCCACGCTGAGGTGGTACTCGGATCGGCTCCCCAGGTGGAGCCGGCCGTCGAGCGCCGGGGGAATGCAGAGTCCGTGCCCAATTGCCGCCTTGCTTCTAACCCGCCCCGCGCCAGCAATTTGCGCGCGACAGGCAAACGAAGCGCCGCCCCCGCCAACCCACCATTGCGCTTTCGTCGTAATGCGTTGCGGTTCGTGTGTTTAACATGGTTGATCCAGGCGATGAACGACCTGAGATATGAGCAGACGACTGGGCCGGACGGGTCCGAAAGTCTGTTTCACGCGAGAGAGGGGCAGAGCATGATGTGATGATTGTTACGGACGAAGCCCCGCCCGGCGCGCGTGAGCAGGCGGGAACGGGGCTTCGGATTCCATCGACGACGGGTATGGGAGGGGCCGCGAAGGGCGAATGAATTCGCTGCAACAACCACACGAAGTCCGCCTTCGCGGACTGGAGAGTGTGGTGAGCAGGAGGGGATCCGTGCGCGCCCGGGTTTTCGACCCAGCGCGGGCGCGGCGACCGGCTCCGCCCCAGGCGGTTGAAACC
>DASTVC010000831.1:0-2415 GCA_035759295.1 Longimicrobium sp.
CCCTGGGCACGGGCCCGCTATGGCCCATCAACGAGATCCAGCTGGCCGCCTCGCTGGGCATTCAGCTGGTGTTCGCGTCGTTCGTTCCCCAAAAGGGGAGCACGCTGAAGATGCACCCCGCCAGGGGTGCCCCGGCGAAGCTGCTGCAGGGCGTAAAGACGGTCGAGGCGCTGGACTCGGGCGGGATCGTGGGCGGCACGGCCCTCATCGCCCTCCCCCCCGACTCCCCGGACCAGAGCGGCCTGGGATACAAGCCCGACCAGTGTGCCTTTGCGGCGCTGTACGAATTCGGCGCAGGCAAGGTGATCGTGATGGGCCACTCGGGCATCGCGGGCAACCAGGGAACGCCATACCCCTCCAAGGGCCAGATCGGCGCCGCCGACAACCTGACCTTTCTCAACAACTGCATCACCTTCCTGGGCAGCTGACGCCCCGGCGGGCGGCGGGCAGGAGGGGCTCGCCGCGGCATCCGGCTTCTCCACCTTACACGGGAGCATCACCATGAGCACGACCACGGCTTCGATTCCCATCTCCATCCCCACGCCGGCCCCGGCGCCGGCCGCCTATCCCCCCGTCAACTGGATCGCCTCGTTCGGCGCCGACCGGCCCTCGTTCTCCCGCGACGGCACGCGGGTGGTGTACCAGAACCTGGGCACCGGCGGGCTGTACATCGTCGACCTGCGCAGCGGCGTGCCGTGGCAGCTGCTGGCCGCCACCCGCGAGCTGCAGCCCTCGCGGGCCGACTGGTCGTGGAGCCCCGAGACCATCGCGTTCGGCGGGGCGTCGGGGGGCCGCAGCACCATCTGGCTCATCGACAGCGACGGGCGCAACCTTCGCGAGCTGCCGGGGATGGGGCACCTGTCGCATTCCATCTACCCCTCGTGGTACCAGGACCTTGAGCACATCGTGGTGATGGACACCGCGAATCCCAGCTACAGCGCCCTCTGGCGCCTTACGGTGAACGGAAGCGAAGACCCGGTGCAGCTCACCACCATGGACAACTTCTGCGCGGGCCGGCCCACCGCGGCGCCGGGAGACGCGCGGGCGCGGGTGGCATTCGCGGGCACCGTGGGGCCGTTCAATCAGCAGAACAACCAGATCTGGATCACCCGCCGCGACTCGCTCAAGCCGTGCCAGCTGAACCCGGAACAGGGCCGCTCGCCCAACTGGTCGCCGGACGGAAAGTGGATCCTGTTCGAGTCGAACCGCCAGACGGGCCCCGACGGCCACTACCAGATCTTCGTGGCGCCCGCGCCGGTGGACGACGGGCCGGACCCGTGCGCGAACCCGCTGAAGGTGGAGCCGGTGGCCCTCACCGATCCCTCGTACATGGCGCAGCACGCGGAATGGTCGCGGCAGCAGGACCGCATCGTCTTCGAGTCGGGGAACGGCCGGGTGGGCGTGTTCGAGGTGCCCGAGCGGTTCCGGATGTCGCACCCCCACCGGTGAGCGCCATCTGCCGAACACGGCGTGAAGGGGGCGTTGCGCCTGCCCGGAGCGGCTGATACGCTCCCGCACGGTGCGGGACCTTCCGCGGCGCCGTTCCCGGCGCCGCGGATCCGCATCATCCCCCATCGTCGGCCGGCGGGCAGAGGGCGCAATGGACGTTCTGCAGGCCATCGGAAACACCTCGCTGGTGCCGCTGCGCAGGGTGGTGCCGGCGGGGTGCGCGGAGATCCGGGTCAAGCTGGAGTGGGAGAATCCCACCGGCAGCATGAAGGACCGCATGGCGCAGGCCGTGATCGAGCGGGCCGAGGCGGACGGGCGGCTGAAGCCCGGCGACACCGTCATCGAGTACACGGGCGGCAGCACGGGAACGTCGCTGGCGCTGGTGTGCGCGGCGAAGGGCTACCGCATCCACATCGTCACCTCCGATGCGTTCAGCGCGGAGAAGCGCGACCACATGGCGGCGCTGGGCGCGCAGCTCACGCTGGTGCCCAGCGAGGGCGGCCTGACGACGAAAAAGCTGATCCTGGACATGATCGAGACGGCCCGCGCGCTGAGCCGCGAGCCCCACACCTTCTGGACCGACCAGCTGAACAACCACGACAGCATCGCCGGCTACCATCCGCTGGCCGAGGAGATCTGGAGCCAGACGGACGGGCAGGTCGATGCGTTCGTCCACAGCGTGGGAACCGCGGCCTCTTCGCGCGGCGTGGCGGAGGTGCTGAAGGGGTACGATCCGGACATCGTGATCGCGTGCGTGGAGCCCGCGGAATCGTCGGTGCTGCTGGGCGGGCAGCCCGGGCCGCACAAGATCGAAGGCGTGGGCGTCGGCTACACGCCTCCGCTGTGGGAGCCGTCGCTGGTGGACGAGGTGAGCCCCGTAAGCACCGCCGACGCAAAGGAGATGGCCCGGCGGCTGGCGCGCGAGGAGGGCCTGTTCGCGGGGACCTCGTCCGGCGCCAACGTGGT
>DASTVC010000832.1:0-23526 GCA_035759295.1 Longimicrobium sp.
GTGCGGCGCCTCCTTCGAAATGACAGAAGGCGGGCTCGGCGACGTGGCTTTCGGCATCCTCCGTCACCCCGTCACCCCGTCACCCCGTCACCCCGTCACCCCGTCACCCACCCGCACCGTCGGCTCGTGCCGAATGGCGACGCTGCACGACCGCGCGATGAAGCAGAGCTCGTGCGCCCTGTCGTGCAGCTGCAGGGCGAGGGCGGTGTGCGCCTCGTCGTCGATCGTTACCACGGGGCGCAGCGTTACCTGCTCGAACTGGCCGCCGCCGCTGGCATCCACCCGCATCGTCGCCTGCGCGTGGTCTTCGTAGGCAAGCACGCGAACGCCGCCGCGGGCGCAGAGGGACAGGTAGAACAGCATGTGGCAGGCGGAGATGGAGGCCAGGAACAGGTCCTCGGGATTGTGCAGACGCGGGTCGCCCCGGAACGCAGGGTCCGCCGATCCGGGCAGATCGGCTTTGCCCGCCACCTCCACGCGGTACTCGCGGCCGTATCCCGCGTAGCGCGCCGTGCCCTCGCCGGTGTTGCCCTCCCACACCACCCGCGCCGCGTACGCATGCTCGCCTTCCGCCATCCTCGCCTCCCGTCGATGCCCCGGTGAATCGTCCCGGGAGGAACAATAAACCTTGCGCGGCGGCCACGCTTCGCGCATCATCGAAGTATGTCCAGCACGCCCGATTTTGCCGCCGTCGCCGCCCTGGTGGGCGAACCCGCGCGCGCCGCCATGCTCGCGGTGCTCATGGACGGCCGCGCGCATACCGCCACCGAGCTCGCCATGCAGGCCGGCGTAACGCCCAGCACCGCCAGCAGCCACCTGGCGCGGCTGACGGCCGGCGGGCTGCTGGCCATCGCGCGGCAGGGGCGCCACCGCTACTTCCGCATCCCCAGTCCCGAGGTGGGCGCCGCCATCGAGGGGCTGATGAGCATCGCCCCGCGCGCCGATCCGCCGCGCCGCCCGCTGCGCGACGAGGGGCTGCGGCGGGCGCGGGTGTGCTACGACCACCTTGCGGGCGAGGCGGGCGTGCGGCTGCTGGAGCGCCTGCGCGAGCGCGATCTGGTCGCCGGCCGCGACGACGCGCTGCGGCTCACGGACGCGGGCGAGGCGTGGTGCGGGCGCGTGGGGATCGACCTGGATGCGCTGCGGGCGCGTCGGCGGGGGCTGTGCCGTGGGTGCCTGGACTGGAGCGAGCGGCGCACGCACCTGGCCGGCGCGCTGGGCGCGGCGCTGCTCGACCGGCTACTGGCGCTGGGCTACGCGCGCCGGGAGCCCGGCTCGCGCGTCGTCATCCTCGCCCCCCGCGGAGATTCGTTCGTCGAGCACCCGCACCTCGCGGGCTGATCCCATTGCCGGCCAAGCCCCGATCCAATGATTTGATTTCCTGAGGGAGCGCCGCACGGAACCTCAACCTGCACAACTGCTTGCGCGCGACCGAAGGATCTCCTCTCCGCCACCGAGGGGCCAGCCGTCGAGCGTCGAGGCTGGCCCCTCGGTTATGCCGGCGAGATCCTTCGGTCGGCGCCAAGGTGTTTCGTGAAGGCAGGTTGAGAGTAACGTCTCCCTCAGGAAATCAGGCCGTGGGGGTGAGAAACCTTCCTCTCCGCATTGCGTCAGCTTGTCGGCGGGGGACATCGTATGGATCGTGCGGGGGGCGCACGGCGGGGCGCGGAGGCTGACACTGGCGGAGGACGGGGATGGGGATCGAGATCTGGATCGGGGTGCTGGGGTTTCTGGGGACGCTGCTGCTGGTACTGGTGGGTCTGATGAACTTCACCGTGTTCCGCAAGCAGCTGCGGATCGCGAAGGAGCAGATCGAGCATGGCGTGCGGCAATTGGAGATCGCGCAGAAGCAGCCGGACCTGCACCTGATCCAGCGCGCCATCACCGAGACCTCCGACCACGTGCGGCTGCTGGTGGAGCGGCCGTACCTGCGCCCGTACTTCTACGCCGACGCGGAGTGGCACGCCGGCGACACCGCCACGCGCGACGAGGTGCAGGCCATGGCGGAGCTCATCCTGAACAACTTCGCCTCGGCGCTCATGCACTCGGCGGCGTTTCCGCAGTACCCGGTGCGCGGCATCGACCGCATCATCATGTTCCACCTGCGCCACAGCCCCGCGCTGCGCGAGTTCCTGCGCGAGAACTTCGACCGGTTTCCGTTCACGGGACTCACCCTGCTCATGCTGCAGCACGAGAGCCCTGAGCAGGTGCAGGCGGAGCTGCGGCGGCTGGCGGATACGCCCGGCCTGGATGCGCCGGAGGCCGCGCGCCGCCGCGAACTGCTGGCGCTGTACCTGGACGCGCCGGACCGAGCGCCCATCGAGTTCACCACCTGCAGCATGGAGCGGCGGCGCTGACGTCCGGATGGGCCGCGGCCGGACGTTCTATCCCGCGCATCGCCGCATCCACGTTCATCGGCAGGATGACTCGCATGACCCTGCTCCGTTCACTCTTTCTTGTCGTCGCCACCACCGCGGTCGCCGCATGCGGCTCCGACCCGTCGCTCCCGGGCACGGACCCGGATATCGACGGCGAGCTGAGCGAGTTCCTGGGGGGCGTGCCGTCCCTGGATGCGCCGACGAACGTGCTGGTGGAAGCTGACCTTCCGAAGCCGTGGGACCGGACGATCGTCAACGTGGGAAAGGAGGCGGCCGTCTACCTGGTGGGCGCCCGCGGGCAGCTGGTTCCGACGGATCGGGGAGTCTTTGCCGTGGGCGACCGGCTGCGGGTGTGGACCACGGGCGTGGAAGCGCGTTCGTATCCTCACCAGGTGACCGCCATGCGCGTCTACATCATCCGGTAGCAGGGGCAGGGCGGATACGAGGCATGGGGCGTGCTCCATCCGCGGTTTCCCTCACGGATGGAGCGTTTCCATGCATCGATTCGCGGCCGTTCTGCTGATGTGCCTTGCCGCCTGCGGCCCCTTCTTTCGCCGCGGCGACGGGCCGCCGCGCGACCGGCTGACGCTGTGCGTGGAGAACGCCACCATCGCGTACGGCAACCTGATCGCCCGGGCCGGGCCGGTGCGCTTCGACGTGATGCCGGGGCAGCAGGTGTGCAAGCCGCTCATCGGTTCCGGGCCGTACATCCCGCTGCGCGCCGAGACCACCGGCGGCGGCATCGGCGGCCCGCGGCGCTACGAGGAGCGGCTTTCCATCGGTGGATACCACTGCTGGCTCTGGCGTCTCACCGACTCCCCCACCTCCTCCACCGACCTTGGCCCCTGCCGGGAGGAATCCGATGAGGCGGCCGATACAACAGGTGCCGTGGATTCGATTCGAGTCAGCCCGCGCCGTTGATCCTCCAGCCAGGGCGCGCCGCGCGTGTGAGCGGGTAAACCCGCCGCAACAACGGCGGAAAGCCCCGCAAACTGCGCGGGGCTTCACCTGCATTAAAGACAGGAAGCGTTGATTTCCTGAGGGAGCGCCGCGCGGATCGTGAATCCACGCAACCGCCTGCGCGCGACCGAAGGATCTCGCGTCGGCATGCTCGGAGCCAGTCTTCAGCCACAGGCGCGACCCCCTCGCGTGAGCGGGTAAACCCGCCGCTGGGAAAGCGATAAGCCCCGCACAGCCGCTTCGCGGCCGTGCGGGGCTTCACCTGCATTAAACACGAAACCCACGAAACGTTGATTTCCTGAGGGAGCGCCGCGCGAAACCTGAAACCACACAACCGCTTGCGCGCGACCGAAGGATCTCCTCTCCGCCTGCTCGGAGCCCGTCTTCAGCCACCGGGCGACCCCCTCGCGTGAGCGGGTAAACCCGCCGCTGGGACAGCGGAAAGCCCCGCCCCAGCCGCTTCGCGGCCGCGCGGGGCTTCACCTGCTCGCGTGGGCTGGGGCCGTCGCGTCGTGGACGCGCAGTCGTGGTGCGGGCGAGGTCCTTCGGTCGGCGCCAGGTGCATCGTAGAGGCAGGCGGCGGTGCGGCGCCTCCCTCAGGAAGTCAACGGTTTTCGTATCCATTGAAGAACCGCCCGGAGCGAGGTGCTCCGGGCGGTTCTTTCGTACCGCGGATCGACGATCCGCCGTCAGGCCGTCACCGCGCGGCGGCGAGCTGCTCGACGGAGGCGGCGAGCATGTGCACGCGGGGTTCGTCCGCGGCGCCGCGGGCGTCGCCGTGCAGCGCGGTGGCCAGCTGCGTGAGTGCGGTGCGGCGCTGGGCACCGGAGGCGCGCTCCGCGGTCGCCAGCGCCTGGCGCGCGGCGGTGATGCGCGCGGCGGCCAGGCCGTGGCCGCGCTCCAGCTGGTCCAGGTAGGCGCGCGACAGCGCGAAGCTGGGTGGCCACACGAACTTGGGCTGGCCCTGCGCGTTCAGGTACTCCAGCCGCACCGTCTTGGCCGCGTCGATCTCGTTCTGCGACAGGTGCTCGCTGGGGGACAGCTCCAGCACGTCCAGGCCGCGCGAGATCTCGGAGCTCACGATCACCCCGTTGTACCAGTACGCCGACCACGACCCGCCGGGGCCCATGCGCGTGGAATCGGCGGGGCCGCGGTCAAAGAAGGCGATCTCGCGCGGGTGCGACGCGTCCGTCCAGTCGAAGACCGAGATGCCGCCCTGGTACCACGACTGCACCATCACGTCGCGCCCCGGGATGGGGATGAGCGAGCCGTTGTGGGCCACGCAGTTCTCGAACGACGTCTGCGGCGCCGGCAGCTTGTAGTAGCTGCGGAACTGCAGCTGCCGGTCGCGCGAGATGGTGAACAGCGCGTCGGCGCCCCACTCCTTGGGGTCGGTGGTGCGGCACTTGGGCTGCCCGCCGCCGCCCCACTCGTCGCTGAACAGCATCTTGGTGCCGTCGTTGTTGAACGTGGCGGAGTGCCAGTACGAGAAGTTGCTGTCCGCCACCGCCGCGATGCGCACCGGGTGCACCGGGTCGCTGATGTCCAGCAGCATCCCGTATCCCTCGCACGCGCCGCCCGCCAGGCCGATCTCCGGGTAGACGGTGATGTCGTGGCACTGCGTGGGGCCGGGGCGCGGGCCGTGGTCAGCCAGGCTGGCCGCCACCAGCGCCGGGAGCACCGTGCGCGCGGTGGCGCTGTCCGCCGCCGTGGCCTGCGCCCGCCCCGTGCCGCCCCGCGCGCGGACGATGCTGTCCAGCACCACGCCCACGAAGCCGTTCTGCACCACCCGGTCCTGGCCGTTCACCGTCACCACGAACCCGCCGCGCGCCCGGGCCGCGGCGATGTCGGCCTGCGTGTCGCCGTGGCGCGGCGGCGCGACAAGGTCGTTGAAGATGCGCGGCGAGCTTACGATGGCCGCCTGCTCGGGGTGCGCCAGCGGCACGCGCACCACCTCGATGCGGAAGAGCGCCGAGTTGGGGTCCTGGTCCGGCGCCACGTTCACGCAGCCGGCCAGCTCGCTGGGCGACCGCACCCCGGCCGAGCCGGAGATGTACACGTACACGTTGTCGCGGTCGTCCGGATCCACCACCACGGTGTGCGTGTGGCTGCCGCGGCACGTCTGCACGTTGCCCACGTTGCGCGGGTTGCGGATGTCGGTGATGTCGAAGATGCGCAGGCCGCGCAGGCGGTCCTGGCTCACCGTGTCGCGCACCCCCTGCGTGCCGCAGTCCAGCCGCCCCGTAAGCCCCTCGCCCGAGACGAAGAGCAGGTTGCGGTATACGGAGACGTCGCTCTGCGAGGCCGGGCAGACGAAGCCCTTGACCATCGCCGGCTGGCTGGGCGTGGAAAGGTCCCAGACCATCCAGCCGTTGTAGTTGCCCTGGATGGCGTAGTTGCCGGTGAACGCCAGGTCGCTGCTGGTGGACGACGCGAACTCGGGCGCCGGCTGCGACTTGGAGACGATGCGCAGGTTCCACAGCGCCTCGGCCGCGTCGAAGCGGCCGGCGCGCAGCCCCACGCGCGGGTCGGTGGACGCCTGCGCGGCCGCGGGGGCGGCCTGCAGCGCCACGGCCCCGAAGGCCGCCGCGAGCGACAGCTTCAGCAGCCGGGGGGTGGTGGATCGCACCCGCGCGGGGCGGGGCGGAAAGACGGATGGCATCACGGTGTCCTTGGATCGGGTGGAGTGGGTCCTGCGCGCTGGGTAAAACGGGTCCTTCACGGGGCGGGGGAGGCAAAGAGCAGCGCTTCCAGCATCCGCTGCATCCGGTCGATCTCGGTGGCCTGGTCCACGTTCACGTCCGACGCGAACTTGAACACGGTCTCGTCCTGCCCCGCGCCCTGGCTGCCGAACAGCTGCTGCACCATGCTCACGGCGCCGCGGTGGTGCTGGATCATGAAGGTAAGGAACAGCCGGTCGAACTCCTCGCCGCGGGCCGCGTCCAGCTGGGCGACCTGCGCCGCCGTCAGCATCCCCGGCATCAGCTCGCCGTCGTGCCCCGCGTGGTGGCCGGCGTGCGTCTCGGGCACCGGCTGGCCGCGGTCGCGCAGCCACCGCTGCATGGTAGCGATCTCGTCCTCCTGCGCGCCGATGACGCGCGCGGCCAGCCGCTGCACCTGCGGGCTGGCATCGTGCGTGGGCGCCAGCAGCGAGATCTGGATGGCCTGCGCGTGGTGTCCGATCATGGACGACATGAAGCGCACGTCCGCCTCCGTCCACGGGTGCCCGCCGTTGAAGACGGGCGGCGCCGCGGCGGTGGCGCCGTGGATGTCGTGCGCCTCCACGGCCGGCGCGGGGACGGCCTCCGGCGCGCCGCGCGCGGTTCCGCCGCAGGCCGCGGCGGCGAGCGCGGCCAGCAGGGCGGCGGCGAGCGGTCGGGTGTTCGGTCGCTTCATTCCGGATGATGCCTGGCAGGCGCGTGCGGTCCGCGCCGGTGGTGGTGGTTTCGGTTGAACGTTCGATACTAGCACGGCGGCGCGGGATGGCAAGTACTTAGCACCCCATCCGTCCGATGCCAGACACCGCGCCGGGCGATGGCGTTGGATCGACTGTGGATCGTGTCTGACCCGCTGGGATCATGCGACCATCCCCCCCAAAGTGCACACGATCAAAACAGTTGATGGATCCTGTAGGGATAGCCGTCGCTAAGTGACTGAGAGATTGCGGGTACGAAACCATACAAGTGGGCAAGGCGGACTCGGATCCGGTTATTCTGCTTTGGCAAGGCTTTCGCCAAAGCCTTTGGCGAAAGCCTCGATCATGGCGGTGACCCCATTCTTCAAGAGGCCACCCACAGCCTTTGCGGCGCTTCCCAGCTTACGCTGATACCGGACCCGGAACAGAGCGTTGACTTCCTGAGGGAGCGCCGCGCAAGACCCTGCCGGGTGCACTTCAGGTGGCGCGCGACCGAAGGATCTCCTCTTCGGCCGCCTCGGGGCCGGATTCACGGCGAAAATGCAGCCCAACGGTTCTGCCGGCGAGATCCTTCGGTCGGCGCTCTGATTGCAGCGCAATGCCAAGTTCAACGCGGCGCCTCCCTCAGGAAATCACGAGGGTTTAGCCGGATTCCCTGCCTTCGCAAGAGAGGCGCGCATGGGCGGCGTGCCTCTGCTGCCTCGGTCCGCACCCGCTCGTTCTGCGGGTCTTGAGTTTACTCACTGTGCAAAGCCGCCCCGCTCATCGCGAGCGGGGCGGCTTTGCATCGTTCCTCCATGGGATCGGCTTAGCGGGAGCCGGGAGTTGGTTGCTCCACCCGGCGGTAGGGACGGAGCCCCTCGAAAGTCGCCGTTTCCGGAGTGCCATCAGGGCCCAGCGCAAAGGTGAGGAAGCCGGGGCCGCGGTGGCTGGGCTCGCGATAACGCACGCGGAAGGTGTCCCAATTCCAGTGCTCCAGATCGCCGGTCAGCCGCGGCCCCAGCGTGGCGACCAGGTGCCCGGCCTCCACCCGCACGCGCAGGTCGCCGTAGGCGGGTTCGCGGTAGAGGCCGGCATAACGTTCCAGCGGGAGTGTGGGCCGCGTCCCCTGGGTGCGCCGGGCGAGGCGCCGGGCCAGGGTCGAGTCCGCGTTCGCCTCCTCATGGGCGTAGAGCGCGCGCAATTCCGTGCTCCAGTCGCGCTCCGGCGCGCCGGTGTAGAGGTCCAGCACGCGGTAGAGGAGCGCGTGGCGCAACTCCGCGTGGTCCAGGTTGGCGAGCACCACCACGCCCACGCCCAGGTCAGGGATGATGCCGACGATGGCGCTCATCCCCTCGATGCTCCCGGTGTGCATCGCCACGAAGCGCCCGCGGTAGTCCTCCAGGAACCATCCCAGCCCGTAGCTCACCAGCCGTGTACCCGCCAGCCGCGCTCCGGGATAGTAGCTGTCCGGCACCACGGACTGCGGCGTGAACATCGATGCGTAGGCGGCCGGTGAGAGTTGGCGCCGCCCGCCGACGTGCGCGCTGTCGAGTATGAAGGCGAGCCAGCGCGCCATGTCGTGTGCGCTGGAGTGAATCGACGCGGCGGGGCCAACGTTGTCGATGTCACCCTCGAGGATGGAGAAGGTGGTGTCCCCCCGCCGCAGGTGCGCGCTGGCAACGTTGGTGCGCCCGGCGAGTCCCGCGTACCCTGTAACCGTCTCCGTCATCCCGATCGGCGCCAGCAGCCGGGTGCGCACCAGCTCGTCCCACTGCGTCCCCGAGGCCGCCGCGGCGACCTCACCGGCGACCACGTAGGAAAGGTTGTTGTATCCGAACACCGATCGTGGGCTGGAGACCTGCGGCAGCTCGCGCATCCGGCGCAGCAGGTCGGCGCGCGGATAACCGAGCTCCGCCAGGATGTTGCCGGGCGCCACGCCGCTGCGGTGCGTGAGCAGGTCGCGCACCGTAAGCTCGCGGGTGACGTACGGGTCCTTCAGCTCGAACGCTGGCAGGTAGCGCCGCACCGGGGCGTCCAGGTCCACCTTCCCGGAGTCGACAAGCATCAGCAGCGCGGCCGCGGTGAAAGCCTTGGTGAGGGAGCCCACCGCGAACAGCGTGTGTGCGTCCACCAGTTCCGTGCGCCCGATCGTGCGAACCCCGTAACCCTTTTCGAAGACGACCGAATCTCCCTGCACGATCGCCACGGCGAGCCCGGGGACGCGCCAGTCTCTCGCGGCCTGTGCCGCGTATGCGTCGAAGGCCGCGAGATCCGGCCGCCGCGGTGGCGCCTGCTGAGCCACGAGCGGGGTCGCCCAGGCGCCCATGGCAAATGCCGCGGTGATCGAGAGTGGTCTCAACGAGCAGGGTAGCGTTGGCATCGCTGAATCCGACGAATGGCGTTCGCGATAAAGGCTACGCAACGTCTTTCTGCACCCCGTCTCCCGTTATCTCTTGGTAATCCCATGGCGTTTGCTTGTCAACTCTCACGAGGGTCGCCATGGTTAGCCGCGGCGAACCCGGCATTGGGGACGAAAGGTGAAGTCCAGATCGGGGGGAAGTGGGATAGATTGTGGGATAGGTTGCCGCGATAACGCGGCATTTCGGCGCGGGAGTTCGGCAGGCCCCCTTCCGAAGCATAACATCATGACGATTTTCGGAACCCGCGCCGATTCCTTCCCCTGACTTGTGGCCGTGTGAGGCCATTCTTTTCCATCCAGCGACATCGATTAATTGTTAGCCTTCTTGACAAATGCTCCCGGGAGAGTGAAAATGGCCGTATCCCACGCCCGCAATCCATCGAACCCGTCTCCGGTACGCGCATGAGAATCGTCCTGCTCCCCATCGCCACCCTCGCGCTCGCCGCCTGCGCGGGCTCGCCGAACTCCGCGGCGGCGCCGGTGCCGCCGGCCTCGATGACGACGGCGGGCGGCGTGCCGAGCACGGACCCCTCGTTCTACCCGGCGTGGTCGCGCGGGGCGAGCATCTACGAGATCAACGTGCGGCAGTACACGCCCGAGGGCACCTTCGCCGCGCTGCAGCGCCACCTGCCGCGCCTGGACAGCCTGGGCGTCGACATCCTGTGGCTGATGCCGGTGCAGCCCATCGGCATCAAGAACCGCAAGGGCGGGCTGGGGAGCTACTACTCCATCCGCGACTACACCGCCATCAACCCCGAATACGGCACCGAGGCGGACTTCAAGCGCTTCGTGAACGCCGCGCACGCGCGGGGGATGCGGGTGATCCTGGACTGGGTGGCCAACCACACCGCGCACGACCACGCCTGGATCGCCGAGCACCCGGGCTGGCACGACCGCGCCCCCGACGGCCGCGTGCTGAACGCGCGCGACAACGAGGGGCGCGAGACGGACTGGACCGACGTGGCCGAGCTCAACTACGCCAACGCCGACATGCGCCGGGCGATGATCGGCGAGATGCGCTGGTGGCTCACGGAGATGGGGATCGACGGATTCCGCGACGACGTGGCGGGCGGGGTGCCGATGGACTTCTGGATGGAGGCCAACGCCGCGCTGCGGGCCGTGAAACCCGACATCTTCTTTCTGGCCGAGGCCGAGTCGCCGCAGATGCACGCGGCGTTTCACATGACGTACGGGTGGGAGTTCCACCACCTGCTCAACCAGATCGCCCGCGGGGAGAAGGCAACGGCGGAGCTGGACCGCTACTTCGCGCGGCAGGACAGCGCGTACGGACGCGGCGCGTTCCGCATGTACTTTACCAGCAACCACGACGAGAACAGCTGGCAGGGGACGGAGTTCGAGCGCATGGGCGCCAACCACCTCGCCGCCTTCGTGCTGAGCGCCACGGTGCAGAACTCCATGCCGCTGCTGTACACGGGGCAGGAGGTGAGCATGAACAAGCGGCTGCGCTTCTTCGAAAAGGACACGGTGGACTGGAGCGGCCCGTCGCTGGCCCCGTTCTACACGGCGATGCTCGACCTGAAGGAGCGCGCGCCCGCGCTGGGCAACGGCCCCTGGGGCGGCGCGCAGACCCCCCTGCGCACGGACGGCGGCCCCCGCGTGTACGCGTTCACCCGCACGCAGGGGGCGAGCACCGTGCTGGTGGCCGTGAACTTTGGCGATGCCCCGGTCAGCGCGTCGTACCAGGGGCTGGCGCACCCCGGCGCGTTCACCGACTGGTTCAGCAAGGCGCCCGTCGCGCTGGCCGCCGCCGGCCGGCTGGACATCCCCGCGCACGGCTACCGCGTACTGGTGCGGTGAACGCCGGGGTTCCACGCCTGCTGAACGATGAACGAGCCCGCCTTTCCCGGCGGGCTCGTTTCGTATGGCAGCGACGAGTCCGGAGCCGCTCTACTCCCCAAGCCAGTCATCCTGTCTGCGCCCAGAAGATCGCTGTCATTCTGAGGAAGGCGCCGCGCAAAATCGTCTTCGCGCTCCAGGGCCCGTGCGCCGACCGAAGAATCTTTATCGGGAACGGGCGGGGTCCTTCGCGCCGAGGCCGACGTAGCCGACAGGATCGTGCACCCATCGTAGAGATTCTTCGGTCGGCGCACAGGCAAAGAGGCGACTGGGAGGGACGGAGCGCGTGCCTCCCTCAGAATGACACCATCCGCTTTATGGGTGCTCTATTTCCGGATCTCGTATGACCGCAGAATCCAGCCTCACGACTCCGACCCACCCCGTCAGGCCGTAGCATCCTGTCGGCGGGTGCCTGCGGAAGCGGCGTCTTCTACCCGGCGCGAGGGGAGGGAGAAGGCGAACACGGTTCCCTGGTTCGGCGGGAACTCCGCCCACGCGCGCCCGCCAAATGACTGCACCGTCTCGCGCACGATGTTGAGCCCCAGCCCCGTGCCCTCCACGTCCGAGGCGTTCCCCTCGTGGGCCCGGTAAAAGCGGTCGAACAGCCGGGCGCGCCCGGCTTCGGGCACGCCGATCCCGTTGTCGCGGACGCGGACCACCAGCTCGGGCCCGCGTTCATCCGGGTCCCTGAATACGAGCTCGGCCGAGACTTCTACCCACCGCTCAGGCTGCCGCGGGTCCGAGTACTTGATGGCGTTCGACAGGTAGTTGGCCATGCACAGCTCCACCGCGGCGGCATCCACCTCCACGTTGGGGAGCCCCGCATCCACCCGGATCTCCACCCGGTGCAGCTCCGCGCCCGCACGAAGCTGCCGCACCACCTCGGCTACGGCCTGCGGAAGAAGCACGTTGCGCTGCTGCCGCGCATCCTCTTCCAGGCGCGACAGCGTGATCAGGTTCTCCAGCACCAGCTGCAGGCCCTCGGCGTTCTCCCGCACCATGCGCTGAAAGCGCTCGCGCTCTGCCTCGGCCAGCCAGGGTTCTTCCAGAAGGCTGACGGCGCCGCGAATGGCGCCGACGCGGTTCTTCAGCTCGTGGCTCACCATCCGGTTGAACCGCCGGAGCCGCTCCTCGCGCTCGTTCACGCGGTCGCTCCACAACCGCAGAAAGTTGGTGACCGCCGCCTGGCGAATCGTCTCCAGCGCATCGCCCAGACGCTGCCAGCAGTCGACGGCCTCGGCGCGCGTTCCCGGAGGGTTCTCGCGCTCCAGGAACTCCGCCAGGTTGGCGCTGATGATCTTGGCGAGGATCTCGTGCTCTTTCAGGATCTCGTAGGCGTCGAAGCCCTGCTCGTGCCGCAGCGCGCCCAGCTCCATGGCCTTGGCCAGCACGCCCGCGCTCCCCCCGGGGTCTCTGCCGGGGCTCTCCAGGTGCTCCGCCAGTCCGTCCAGAAGCACCGGGACGTGGTTCAGCAGCTCTTCGGACGGAAAGATGCGCCCCGGCTCGATCGCCACACGCGCGGCGATCCGCTCCAGCCATCGTCCCACGATCTCGGATCTCGCCTCCCTAAGGTGCGCCGCCAGCGCGGCGGCGAGGGCGTTTGGCGGGGGCGGGGCGGTGCGCGGGGTCATTCCGTCAGGGTCGGGATGTGTCATGGTGGCGTGCGGACAGCACGATCCGCGCCCTGTGGCAGGGCCGGATGAACACCGCCCGGAGGGAGGTCCCCCGGGCGGCAGGTCGCGGTGCCGGACCGCTCAGCGCTCGTAGAACGGGGGCGGCTCCACGCCCAGGGCGCGCAGGTAGACGTAGCCCTGGCCTCGGTGGTGGATCTCGTTGTCGATCACGTACAGGATGAGGTCCGACGCGCGGCCGGGGTACTGGCCGAACGCCACGATGTTCTCCTGGAACTTCTCCGGCGCGATCTGCGCCCACAGGGTGTTGATCTCCTCCGTCGCCGCATCCCACGCCCGCAGGATCTCGTCCTTGGGCCTCCGTTCCCGGTCCCACGAGGTGTTCCAGTCGCCGCTCACCACGCCGCGCACCATGGGCGCGGCCATGCTCAGCATCTCCAGCGCCAGCTCGCCGAACGTCCGCATTCCGCCCAGGGAGTAGGTGAACAGCTGGTCTTCGGGATACGCCTCGATCACGCGCCGGGTCAGGCGGCGGTGCCCCTGCCAGTGCTCCAGAAAGCCTTCGGGAGTGATGACGACGCTGGTCGACGCGGGGGCGGTGGCTTCGGACATGGCAGGCCTCGCACGGGTTGATGGACGCTCACGAACCCCATCCACGATTCGGGATTCGTTCGGGTGGAGGCAGGAAGATAGGGCCCCTGTCGCCTGTCCACAAGGCAAACATCTGACTGCCCGCAGGGAGCCCGTTTCCCCTCTCGTAACACGCCACGGGGCAGCATCCGTGCGCCCTGTTCGAGCCAGTGGCCGCGCGGAACCGAGCCGCTTGCCCGGCCAGGGCGACTGCCTGTCCCGCGGGCACACGGGCCATCCCGCCGCGATGGTCCCTTTCGCCGGAATGGCGCATTGTGGGAATGCACCCGCCACGCGCCGCCGGCGGGTGTGCTAAAAATTTAGCGGTGGAGGCGGTGCGTCACCTTGCAAGCGGGAGAGTCACGATGAACAAGCTGAAGCTGCACCTGGACGAGCTGGCGGTCGAGAGCTTCGACACGTCCGGCGTGGAGGCAGAGAAGGGGACGGTGATGGCCGAGCAGTGCAGCTGCAACGGCACCTGCCCGGCCACGGCCTGCGCCACCTGCCCCAACACCTGTGCCTACACGTGCGACGACGCCACCTGCCCGGTGTGCCCCACTTGCGCCGCGAGCTGCAACGGCACGTGCGCCGGGGCCACCTGCTACGACTCGTGCGGTGCCTCGTGCTGGGACACCTGCCGCCCGCGCGACTGCATCGACTACCAGCAGTAGGCCGGCGCGGAAGGGACGAAAGGGGCCGCCTGGCGCAAGCCGGGCGGCCCCGTCTCCGTTGCCCGGGAACCGCCGGCTCGCGGGGTGCATTCAGATAAGCTCGATCCCTCCGAACCTCCGCATCTCGTCATCCGCATGAGCTCTGAACTGTCGTCCTCCTCCACCGATGTGCCGAAGCTGTACGGCGACCTGGCGTCGTGGTGGCCGCTGATGTCGTCGCCGGACGATTACGAGGAAGAGGCCGCGTTCTACCAGAAGCTGCTCCTCGACGCCTGCGCCCGGCCGCCGCGCACCATGCTGGAGCTGGGGAGCGGGGGCGGCAACAACGCCTCGCACATGAAGGCCGGCTTCGACGAGGTTGTCCTGGTCGACGTTTCGCCCGGGATGCTGGAGGTGAGCCGGCGGCTGAACCCGGAGTGCGAGCACGTGCAGGGCGACATGCGCACGGTGCGGCTGGGGCGCCGGTTCGACTGCGTGTTCGTGCACGACGCGGTGTGCTACATGACCAACGAGGCGGACCTGCGCCGGGCGATGGAGACCGCGTGGGAGCATTGCGCGCCCGGTGGCGCCGCGGTGTTCGCCCCCGACCATCTGCGCGAGAACTTCGCGCCCTCAACCGAGCAGGGCGGCCACGACGGCAACGGCCGCGCCATGCGCTACCTGATGTGGACGTGGGACCCCGACCCGGCCGATGCCACCTACACGGTGGACTTCGCCTACCTGCTGCGCGACGCCGACGGCTCCGTGCGCGTGGCGCACGACCGCCACGTGGAGGGCCTGTTCTCGCGCGCCGACTGGCTTCGCCTGCTGGCGGAGGTGGGATTCGAGGCCCAGGCCGTCCCGTTCGACCACTCGGAGCTGGAGCCCGGGAGCTACGAAGTGTTCGTCGGGCGGAAACCCGCGGAGTGAGACTCGGAGAGGAAATCCTTCGGTCGCGCGCAAGAGCGTGTCATTCCGAGGCCCGACCACATCAACTCTTTCCGTTGAGGCTGGCGATTGCAGGGCCGAGGAATCTACCGTCGGTCCTCTGGAGGGTGGACGCGGCAGCCCGCGCTGATCCCACGGCCTTTCCGCGCTCCGACAGAGCAGGGTGGAGACGCCGCCGGCACCCGGCGGTTCGACAGGCCACGAGCATCCGACGGTAGATTTCTCAGTCGGCGCCAGACTCCGGGGTGGAGGACGGGGCCATGCGGCGCCTCCTTCGAAATGACAATGCCCGAGTGTGGTCGAGGGGGGGACGCGAGGGGCGGGGTGCCGCGGCTGAAGGGGGGCTCCGGGGAGGCGGAGAGGAGGTCCTTCGGTCGCGCGCAAGCGGTTGGGTGACTTCGGGCTTCCGGTGGCGCTCCCTCAGGAAGTCAACGCCGGGGTGTATCAGCCTGCTGGGGGCCAAAACCCTTGCGTTTGCGACAAAATCCGCGCTACTTCTTGCGCTCACCGCACAGACTTCCTTCCGCCCGCCGCCGACCGCCCCGGCATGGAACTGCTGCTCTGGCGCTGGAGCACCACCGCGCAGATCGCGTCCGCCATCGTGCTCGCGGTGTTCTTCGTGGTGCTCGCCCGCTCCATGCGCCGCGTGGAGCTGCGGCCTTGGGTGGCCGCGTGGATCGCCAACCTGGCCGCGCTGTGCGTCACCATCGTCTTCTGGTTCGCGCGGCCGGACTCGCTGGCGGCGTTCATCGCGCTGCGCACGGGCTACTTTCTCGCCAAGACGCTGTTCGTGCTGCTGCTGGTGGCAGGCGCGTGGCGCTTTGTGCGCGCGCCGCTCTCGCGCCGCGCCACGCGGATGGGCGTCGTGGCGGTGGCGGTGTTCGCGGGCGTGGCGGCGTTCGTGGTAAACGACATCAACCAGGTGGGCGTGGTGCAGTCGTCCGTCACGGCCATGGCGCTGGCGGCGGGCGCGGCGCTGCTGATGCGCTGGCGGGCGCCGGGGGGCGGATGGCTGGCGGCGGGGTTCACGCTGCGGGCGCTGCTGGCCGCCGCCGAGACCGGCGCCTACGTAACGCAGCTGCGGCCCGGCACGTGGGCGTCGTCGAAGGGGATGGGGATCTTTCTGGCCTCGCACTCGTCGTTCGATACGGGCGCCGAGTGGGTGATCGCGCTGGGGTGCGTGCTGACGCTGTATCGGGCGATCCAGCAGGAGCTTACGCAGAGCAACCGGGACCTGCTGGCCGCGCAGGAGGTGCTGCAGGAGCTGGTGGACCGCGATCCGCTCACGGGGCTGGAGAACCGGCGCGGGCTGCCCGCGGTGATGCGGGAGGTATGGCCGACGGGCGCGACCATCCTCTTCTTCGACCTGAACGACTTCAAGCTGATCAACGACTCGTACGGCCACGCGGCCGGCGACGACTGCCTGAAGCGGTTCGCGCGGGCGCTGCAGGCCAGCTTTCGCCCCGACGACCACGTGATCCGCTACGCCGGCGACGAGTTCGTCGTCGTGGCGCGCGCCGCGGAGCCGCCGCAGGTGCTGGAGCACGTGGAGCGCCTGCGCGAGCGGCTGCGGCAGCGCGCGGAGGGCCCGGAGATCCGCTTTTCCGTGGGCCACACCTACCTTCCCGCCCACGGCGACGCCGAAGCCGCCCTCCGCGCCGCCGACGCGGCCATGTACGCCGACAAGCCCGCCCGGACGCGCCGTCTGCGCGCGGTGTGATGGAGCGTTGTCCACGGTGCGGGCCCTGAGGAACGAACCAGACCGTTGTCATTCCGAGGCCCGCCCACACTGCCGTCTGCTTTCGCACGACGGGTTGCAGGGCCGAGGAATCTACTGTCGGTCATCGCGAAGGTAGACGCGGTAGCCTGCTCCGCCCTTGCGGCCTCCCCATGGCTGGACAGGGCCCTGGCTCCGGGCGCCGGGACAGGCCACCAGCAGGCGGAGAGTAGATTTCTCAGTCGCGCGCCGGATTTGTCGCAGGGACGGTTCCGCGCGGCGCTCCTTCGAAATGACAGTCTGGAGGTGCTGGCAGACCCGGAGTTTCAGATCACGCCCGCGACGGAATCATCCCGCCGCGGGGCGTACGCGTCTGGCGGCAGCAGCGCTCCAGTTGCCGTTGCACGCAGATCCTGCGGCTCTACGTGGTCCGCGGCGGCAGCCAGGCGTACGGGTGGAGCAGCATGTTCCACCAGCGTTGGCGCGGACATTCGTAGCGTTCCAGCTGCACGCCCCGCCGCGTCTCGAGCTTATTGGGGTGCATGGGATGGCCGCACCGGCAGACGGGCCAGTGGTCGGGCGCGTTCACCGTCTTCGGAAGGCCTGCCGCCGCCGCGGCGGCCCCTTCCGCGCCAACTGCCCCTCCAGGAGTCGTTCCCGGGTTGGTGGGTGCGCTGCTCATGCGGTGCCCTTTCGCCAAAGGAATCATGAAACCCGGGCGAAAGCTCGGGCGCAATCGGATGTTCGGCAATACTTTCGTTTGTGCGGCACGTTACACGTGTAGCGGAACGATGTAACGAAGCGGGACGCCCCTGCATCCAGCCGAAAATCCATCTGATTTCCGTACAACGGCTTGCCTTCTTGCCGCAGGCGGCCTGGCGGTTGCTTCCCGGTCGCGCATCGTTTTTCAGCCAGTTCATGGGCCGGCGGTTCCCCCTCACCTTCCGAAAGGCATCATCATGGCAAACAGCACTCAATACGGCATCTGCTACAACCCCACCTGGCCGGGTTACACGGCCTCGTACTCCAACAGCGGCCCCGACGCCCAGTTTTCCGACGCCGACTTCTTCAACGTCTCGTTCCAGGGCTTCTGGAACACCGGCACCGACACCAGCGGCAACGCCTACCGCGCCGACCTGGCTACCATCGGCGGCGGCGGCTTCAACCTCGTCCGCCTGTACAACTGGGGGCCCACCCGCGGCTGGAACAGCGCCACCGGCGTGGGGACGGCGCACCTGGACTTTCTCGACTACGCCAGCACCAACGGCCTCAAGGTCGTGGTGCCGGTCTCCAACTACTTTCTGTCCGACGACCAGTACGCCTGGAACCGACAGAATCCCGCCAGCGACTACTCCTTCAGCAGCGCCCCCACAAGCATGCAGTCGGCGCTGCAGCAGTTCCTGAGCAGCGTGACGGCCGACGGGAAGCTCCACGCGGCCGTGCACTCCTTCTCTGTGGGCAACGAGATCGACATCAACACGCTGGCGGGCCAGGGGTCGCCCAGCACCCCTCCCGTCGATCCGGCGTCGCGGCTGGCGCGCGTGATCTGGTGGATCGTCAACCTGCAGGGGCAGATGACGGCGAACGGGCTGGGACAGGCGCTGCTCACCAGCCCCATCTCCAACGCGGACCAGGGCAATCCGGGCCCGACCCCCGCCAGCTACTGGTTCGGGGCCATGGTCAACGGCGTGACCGGCGGCACCACCCCGCTTCCGCAGGGCACCACCGGCGGCACCGGCACCTTCCAGACGAGCTGGAGCGGACTGAGCGGCTACTCGTGGTATGCCCAGTGGTATTACAACAGCGTCAACATCTACCAGACGGGGACCGGCCTGGCGGCCACCCTGGGCCAGTACGATGCCTGGCAGGCCAACACCACCAACAACCTCAACTGGCCCGGCCAGCAGTTCACCGTGCCGCTGCTGCTTACCGAGCTGGCGTACCAGCCGCGCGGCACCGGCCCCGACGCGCAGAACGCGCAGTTCGCAAGCGTGGTGGCGCAGATCACCACCATCACCACCTACCTGGCGGGCGATCCCACCAGCCTGCTGATGGGCTTCTGCTTCTACGAGTTCAACGACGAGGCCTACCTGAACGCCAACTGGGGCATCTTCATGGAGGGCAGCGTCCTCTACAACGAGCCCACCGGAAGCACCCAGGTGAGCTACGCCACCTGGCCCAGCGTGGACTACCCGGTGAACCAGCTGAGCCCCGTGACGGATTCCACGACCGGGCAGACGCTGATCGACGCGCTCTCCCAGATCTTCAATCCGCCGGCCGCGATCGCGTTCAAGGGGATCGAAGACCACTCGGCTACGCCGGCCTCCTGAGCGGGCGCTCGCCGCGACGCTGAGCGGACACATCGGTTCGTGGATGGCGACGGGGGGGCCGGCTCCAGCGGTGGAGCCGGCCCCCTGTCTCTGCCTGCGGAAGGGATCGATGCCGTCCGCGGGACCGGACTTGTGCGCCGCGGAGACGCGCGGTTATCGTCGGAGGTCCCCCCGCATCCTGCCTGCATCCTCCACGGCCGCGGCGCCATGGCAATCATCCTCTTCTCCATCCCCTTCTTCCTGCTGCTCATCGCGCTGGAGGTTGGCTACAGCGCGTGGTCCGGCCGCCGCCTGCTGCGGCTGAACGACTCCATCGCCGACCTGGCGTGCGGCATCCTGAGCCAGCTTTCCGGCGTGTTCACCAAGCTGTTCTCCATCGGCATCTACATCCAGGTGGAGCGTCACCTGGCCGTGCAGCGCTGGCTTCCCGCCGCGCCCGCGTGGCCGGAGGGTGCGCCGTTCGGGCGGACGGAGGTGTTTCCTTGGATCGCCCCGCGCTGGGCGGAGCTGGCCAGCTGGGTGGCCGTCTTCATCCTCGTCGACTTCTGCTACTACTGGAGCCACCGCCTGTCGCACGGCATAAACCTGCTGTGGGCGGGCCACGTGGTGCACCACAGCAGCGAGGAGTACAACCTGGCCGTCGCCCTGCGGCAGAGCTCGCTGCACGGGCTGATGACGTGGGTGTTCTACGTGCCGCTGGCGCTCATCGGCGTGCCGTGGGAGATGTACGTGGCCGCCTACTCGCTGAACCTCCTGTACCAGTTCTGGATCCATACCGAAGCGGTGGGCACGCTGGGCCGCTGGACGGAGCGGGTGATGAACACGCCCTCGCACCACCGCGTGCACCACGGGCGCAACCCGCGCTACCTGGACCGCAACCACGCGGGCGTGTTCATCGTCTGGGACCGGATGTTCGGCACCTTCGAGCCGGAGGCGGAGGCGCCCGTCTACGGCATCACCCGGCCGCTGCGCAGCTGGAACCCGCTGTGGGCCAACGTGCACGTGTTCGTCGACATTGCCCGCGACGCGCGGCGGGCCACGGGGTGGCGGGATCGGTGGATGTACGTCTTTGGCCCGCCGGGATGGCGCGCCGCGGCCGAAGGCGGCCCCGTGGCCCCGCCGCAGGTGGACCGCGCGACGGCGGAGAGGTGGGACCCCGTGGTGCCCGCCGGGCTGGCGGCGTACGGCTTCGTGCAGTTCGTCGTCGCGCTGGCGGCCAGCTTTCTCCTGCTGACCAACGCCGCGGCGATGCCGATGCTGCACGTGGCCGGCGCCGGCTTCTACGTGGCCGTTAGCCTGGCCGGCGTGGGCGGCGTCTTCGAATCCGCGAAGTGGGCGGGGCCGATGGAGACGGCGCGGCTGGCCGTCCTTGCCGCGGCCGCGATCATCCTGGGCGGCACCGGCGCCATCCCGCTCGCGCTGGCGGCCGGCGCCGCGGCGTTCTGCATCGTCTCCATCGCTTGGTTCGTCCCCCTGCGCGGCGCGCTCACGGAGACCGAGCTGGCGCCGCTGATGTAACCCCGAACGTCACACCCGATGAAGATTAGCGATTTTATTCTTCGATTTTCAGCATCACGGTTAAGGGTACGCGACGCAATCTGCAGAGTGCGGATTTTTGTCACACCTTCATTGAAGGTTGTTGCTGTACTCGGTGATCTGGGACTCAAAAATACCGGTAACTCGGTGACAAATTCCGTTGAGAAAATACGAGAAACGCTCATTGTACGCGGGTTTATTGACGAGCATGCATTAATAATGGAGCACTATGAATGGGGAACTCAGGAACCACCGTTCACTCGTGTTTCATTTGATGAAGATGGCGATCCGGCCTGGGATGGAATGTTGCTTCCAGAAGTGATCGCCTTTCTTGGTTGCTCTCCTGGCGAGTTTGACAAATCGACGGTTGATGACGTGCGATTGAGCGCGGAGATGGAGCGCATCCGCAACAAAATCAATCCGTTCGTTGATTCTCCAGACGAAGAGCCCGCTGAGGTTTACAACCGACGGGCCGAAATCGAACGCGGAATGATCTCGAAGGGAGATCTGGCTGCTCTCATCAGCGCTGGTGCCAAAGAGCGTGAGTTCCAGAAATTGCTCAAACGGGATCTCTCAATCTTTGGTGAGATGTATGCGCAGCCGAAGGAAGAATATATCTGCTTCTCGGAATTCCCCGTGGCGGAAGGGTTCGTCGATTTCGCCTTATTCGGGGGGCGTTCTCGGATGGACGTGATCCTGATAGAAGTTAAAGGAGCAGATTTCTCGATTCTCAATCGAAACTCGTACCGGAACTTTGCAGCGAAGATTAATGAGGCAGCCCAGCAAGTCAGGCGTCGACTCGGTGATGTGTATCGAAATTTTGATAACTTCCGAGACGCCATGCACGGCATCCGGATAGCTGTTGAGTCAGGAAAATCGGTGTGCAATTCTTTCATCGGGTCACAAACTCCTCTGGAGGTTGACCCTAACAAGGACATCAAACTTCACGGGGTCATCATAGGTGGCCGTACCCATAATGACCTTCTTGAGAGCAAATTGCGGCACAATTTCGAACACCAGTCTTCCCCTCCCGTGAGAATCGAATCATGGGACAGCTGGTTAAGAAAATTAGACAGAGCCTAGCAAGCCATGGAAATTCCTTCCGACATCCGCGACCGCGAGGCGCTGCTGGCATTCACACGGGGCGGCGGGCGGCCGAAATACCTGTTCTTCTGGGGGCACACGCCAAAGCGTGGTGACGCTGTCGGAAAGCACAGCTTTTCCCAGTGGTTCGAGGCGCCGTTCACCGTGGACGGCGTCACGTATCCTACGGCCGAGCACTGGATGATGGCGGAGAAGGCCCGCCTGTTCGGCGACCGCGAGGCGCTGGACCGCATTCTGGCCGCCGGAAACCCGGGCGCGGCCAAGAAGCACGGCCGCGAGGTCCGCGGCTTTGACGAGGCGCGCTGGAACGCGGCGCGGTGGGAGATCGTGGTGCGCGGCAACGAGGCCAAGTTCGGCCAGCATCCCGAGCTGCGCGAATATCTCCTGAACACCGGAGATCGCGTGCTGGTGGAGGCCAGCCCGGTGGACCGCATCTGGGGCATCGGCCTGGCGGCGGATGATCCCAAAGCGGAGAATCCCGAGCTGTGGCGGGGCCTCAACCTGCTGGGCTTCGCGCTGATGGAGGCGCGCGCCCGGCTCCGCGAATCCTGACGACTGGAAAATGGTCCTGAGCTCCTTCATGCGCTGGCTGTACGGCTCGAATGAGCCTCAGCCGCAGCCCCAGCCGACGCCTGAGCCCGCGGCGCCGATCGACCCAGCCGAGCTGGACGTCATCCGTACGCGGCTGCGGCGGCGCGCCATCCGCATGGAGATCGGCGGGTTCCGGCCGCCGGAGGGGCCCGCCGGATCCTGGTTCGGCCGCGTGAACATGGCGCTCCCGGGGGAGGGCTGGCCGATGACGGATGGCCGGCCGCTGCACGCGCTGGCGCAGATCGACCTTACCCAGCTTCCGTTTCGCCCGCCGCGGCTGGACGACCTGGAGATGATCGCGCTGTTCATCACCGAAGAGGCGCTGGAGGAAGACGCGCCCAACGGCACGGGATGGTGCCTGCGCGCCTACCCGGACCTGTCGGCGCTGGTGCCGCTGGAGCAGGTGCAGACGGGCTCGGAGATCGAGCCGTTCCCCATGCGTGCGCAGGTGGTGGAGGAAGACTATCCCAAGGTGGAAGACGTGGAGGACCTGGATCTGCCGGAGGAGATCGCGGAGCGGTATTACGAGCTCTTCGAGACGGCGGAGGGGTTCAAGCTGGGTGGATGGCCGTTCCTGGCGCAGCACGTGGTGGAATGGGGGCCGCCCATGGCGCACCCGGCGCGGCCGGAGTTCGTCTTTCAGATCGACTCCACCGACAAGGGAAACTGGTACTGGGGCGATAACGGCCTGGGCTACTTTGGCCGTGGCACGCGCCCCGGCCGCACGGACGAATGGGTGATGTCGTGGCAGGGCTACTGAACCACCGGATGCAAGCGGGGGGTGGATGGCGTTGAGAAAGCCGCGGACGCTCGCGGGCGGCGGCGATGGGCTGGACGTGCTGCAGTACGAGATCATGCAGGAAAAGGCGGCCGTCCTGGCGCGCCTTGGCCGCAAGCTGCAGGAGTCGCTGGATGCGCTGGCGGCGTTCGACGCGGCCCCGCGCACCGGTGCCGCCGCGTCCACGGAGCGCGATGCACTGGTCGGCGCGGCGGGCGAGGCGCTGTGGTACTACGTGGTGCAGCGCGAGGTGATGAGCATTCCCGCCACAGACACCATGCTGCGCGAGCTGGGCGTTCCCCGCGAGGTGCGTCTGCGGATGGGCCTCAACCGCCGGCCCTCGACATGACCCTCACCCGGATCCGGTGAGGGCAGATGCGGTAGCCCGCGGCATACCTGCGGCCGCACGATGGCTGGACAGGGCCAGGTCCGGCCGGTGGCCACCAGCATACGGAGAGTAGATTTCTCAGTCGCGCGCCGGGTTTGTGGTAGGGACGGTTCCGCGCGGCGCTCCTTCGAAATGACAATTCCCAGGCGCGCGCCGACCTCACCTCGATCCCGACACGCCCACACACTCCCGGTTGCCGCTGAGGCTGATAG
>DASTVC010000833.1:0-3123 GCA_035759295.1 Longimicrobium sp.
TCCCCAAGCAGCGCACAGGCGCGGATGATGAGCGGATCGAAATTGGTAGTTAGGATGCGGTCCACGTAGCCGTACTGCATGAGTAGGGCAATCCCTATGTGTGCCCAGTTGATCAGCGCCGCATCTACCTGCTCCGCGATCAGCGCATGGCGTTCCGATGGGGAAAGCTGGGCCATGCAGGCAGAGTACGTTTTTTCGGATGCTCGATCATACGCACGGGGATGCCGGGTGCGAATCAAGTCGGTAAAGTTCGCAGCGGTGGGGATTCCGCCCTCCACGGAGCAGCCCGCGCCCACCAGGAGCGAGCACGCGTGGCCGCGCTGCTTGGCGCCTTTGAGAGCCTCGACAATGTCTTCGATCTGCCGTCTGAAGTCGTTACTCATCAGGACGCGTGGAGCGGGGCTGAACGTACAGAAAATTTTCGTCAATCTACATGGATGTCCGGATGAGGCGCCACGCCTGTGTGGCCCGGTGCTTGCCCCTCTGACGCCCGTTCACAGTACACCCGACTCTCCCGAGCTGAGATCCTGGATTTGCCAACCGCTGCGCCGCAGACCGACGCGAACGCGAACCTGCTTCCGTTCCTGAAAGAGCACTTCTCGCTGGACGAGTTCCGGGCGGGACAGGAGGAGACCATCCGCGCGGCGCTGGCCGGACACGATACGCTCGTGGTGCTGCCGACGGGGGCGGGCAAGTCGCTCATCTACCAGCTGCCGGCGCTGCTGCTGCCGGGGCTTACCATCGTCGTCTCGCCGCTCATCGCGCTGATGAAGGACCAGACGGACAAGCTGGACGAGCTGGGCGTGGACGCGTGGACCATCAACTCGGCGCAGTCGGCGCGGGAGCAGAGGGAGGCGGAGCAGGCGGTGGAGGGCGGCGGCGGAAAGATCCTGTACGTTACGCCGGAGCGCTTTCGCGACCGCGAGTTCTTCGAGGTGCTGCTGGACCGCGAGGTGTCGCTCTTCGTGGTAGACGAGGCGCACTGCGTGAGCCAGTGGGGCCACGACTTCCGGCCCGACTACATGATGCTGGGCGCCATCGCCGAGCGGCTGGGACGGCCGCCGGTGATGGCGCTCACCGCCACCGCTTCGCCGCAGGTGCGCGACGACATCATCCACCAGCTGCGAATGCGCGACCCGTTCACCTGGGTGGGCGAGCTCATCCGCGCCAACCTGTTCCTGGAAGTGCAGCCCACCGTCAACGAGTCCCAGAAGGACGCCGCGCTGGAGCAGGTGCTCCGCAAGGCGCAGGGGACGGGGATCGTCTACGTGGCGACGGTCAAGGAGGCGGAGCGCATCTACGACGAGTTCGGCAAGCGGCACAGCCTGGCGCTGTACCACGGCAAGCTGGGCTCAAAGGAGCGGCACGAGGCGCAGGACCGCTTCATGGCAGGCCAGGTGAAGGCCGTCGTCGCGACGAACGCGTTCGGGCTGGGGATCGACAAGCCCGACATCCGCTTCATCGTGCACTACCACTTTCCCGGCAGCATGGAGTCGTACTACCAGGAGGCCGGGCGCGCGGGGCGGGACGGCGAGCCGTCGCGATGCGTGGTGCTGTACCGCGAGGAGGACCGTGGCGTCCAGGGCTACTTTCTGGGCGGCAAGTACCCGGACCTGGACGAGGCCATCGCCACGGCGCGCATCGTCAACCGCATGCCGCTGGAGGAGAAGCGCCCGCTGGATGAGATCGCGGAGATGGCCGAGGTGCCGCGGCGCAAGGCGCGCATCGTCCTTACGCTGCTCAAGCGGCACGGGATGGTCCGCGAGCACCGCGGCGGCCTGTGGGAGCGCCTGAAGCCGGACGTAGCCGCGGCGGACCTGAGCCGCGAGCTGCAGGACTACGAGTCGCGGCGCGCGCAGGACCGCATCAAGCTGGAGGAGATGATCCGCTACTGCCGCACGGCAAAGTGCCGCACGCGGATGATCCTGGAGTACTTTGGCGAAGAGCGCGCGGAGGAGTGGATCTGCGGCCACTGCGACAACTGCGTGGCGCCGCGCGTGGAGGGGATGACCGCCGCCGCCGAGGCTCCCGCCATCGCGATGCGGGATGACGCCGCGTCAGCCGGCCCGCAGGTGGATGACGATGCATCCGTCGTCGTGGGCGACGAGGTGACGCACGGCACCTTTGGCGAGGGGCTGGTGCTCGCGATTGCCGGCGACAAAGCGGAGGTGGACTTCGAGCGTCACGGCACGCGGATGATCCGGCTGGATTTCCTGAGCCGCGTGGAGTAGGAGCCAGGGAATAGGGAATAGGGAATAGGGAATAGCGGGATTCTGTCATTCTGAGGCCCGGCCGCGCTGCAGCCGGGCCTTCGCGTGTGACGTTGCAGGGCCGAAGAATCTACTCTCGGCGTCCTGGAGGGTGGACGCGGCAGCCCCGCGTTGAACCCGCGGCCGCGAAACCGCCCGACACAGCCTGCCGCCAGTCCCGCGCGTCACGACAAGCCACGAGTATCCGACGCTAGATTTCTCAGTCGCGCGCCGGGTGCGGAGCGAAGGCCAGGATCGGCGCGGCGCTCCTTCGAAATGACAGGTTTTCGAGCGTTGAATTACTTCTCCCCTGCCACCTCGCGCCCAATCCGCTCCACCGCGTCCACCAGTGCGTCGAAATCCTCGCGGCGGCTGCGGTGGTTTACGATGGCGGCGCGGATGGCATAGCGGCCGCGCACCAGCGTACCGGACGGCACCGCGATCCCGTCTTCCTGCAGGCGCAGAAGGATCTCCTGGTTCACCGCGTTCCGCGCCGCCTCCGGAAGACCGGCGGGCGCGTAGCGGAAGCAGACGACGTTCAACTGCACGGGGATCAGCAACTCCAGCACGGGATTCGCCTCGATCAGCCCCGCCAGGTACCGAGCCTGCGCCACGTTCTGCTCCACCAGGCGGATGATGGCGTCCACGCCGTGGGCCTTGAAGCTCATCCACACCTTGAGCGCCTTGAACGCGCGCGTAAGGTCGATGCCGCGGTCGGCGAACGGCAGCCCGCCCGCGATCACTCCGCGCTCCGTCTGCGCCAGGTACGGTGCCGTCGTAGCAAAGGCGCCCCGGTGCATCTCCTCATCGCGCACCAGCACACAGGCGCACTCGAAGGGCAGGTATCCCCACTTGTGCAGGTCGAAGGCGAGCG
>DASTVC010000834.1:0-3762 GCA_035759295.1 Longimicrobium sp.
TTCCTCCTCGAGCCAGGAATCGAAAAATTTCTATTGACGCCGATAGTGTGACGTGCAAAGATATTGTTAAAAGGAGCAGGACAAATAAACCTTAACATGACGTGGCGGAAGGTGTGTGCAGCATATCGGATCCGCGAAAACAAAACCCCCTTATTACGCAGAGAAGCTCCGCGGAAAAGTCGTTTTGCCGGGTTTGATGTCGTCCGTCCGGCGATCTCCATCCTCGCCGTCGCAGCGAGCGCGTGCCTCGCCGCCGGCTGCGGGTCGCGCGACGCAGGGCCGGTCCAGGAGGGTGGAACCCAGGCGGTCGGCGCTTCGGACACGTTGCGCGGGGAGGTGCTCTTCGAGGGCGAGGCACTGGGCCGGCCGCAGTCCATCGGCGTGCTGGACGACTGGCTGCTGGTGAGCGACGTGCCGCGGCCCCACGCGCTGCACGTAATCCGCCGCGCGGATGGCCGATACCTGAAGTCGTGGGGGCGCGAGGGCGGCGGACCGGGGGAGTTCCGCACCCTGTGGAGCATTCAGCCCGCAGGGCGCGGGGGCGCCTGGCTGTACGATCCCGGCCAGTCGCGGCTCACCCTGCTGGACGTTCCCGCGCTGCTGGCCGGCGCGGGCGACCCGGTGCGGCGCTCGGTGAACCTGCGGGCGGAGCTGATGCCGATGACCGCGCTGTGGGCGTCGGACACGCTGCTGGTGAGCTCCGGGCTGTTCGAGCGCGGCCGGCTGGCGCTGTTCGACGGCGCGGGGCGGCTCAAGCACACCGCCGGACCTCTTCCCCCGGCACGTGAGGGGGTGCCCGCGGCCGTGGCGCAGCACGCGTACAGCGGCACGCTGGCGCTGCACCCGTCGCGCCTGCTGGTGGCCATCGGCACGCGGCACGCCGACCGGGTGGAGATCTACGACGCGGACGGACGGCAGGTGCACGTGGGGCGCGGTCCGCGCGGCTTCGAGCCCGTTTACGAGGTTCAGGTTCGCGGCGGCGCGCCGGCGATGGCGAGCGGCGGCGACATGCGCTTCGGGTACGTGGACCTGGCCGCGGCGGGCGAGCACCTGTACGCGCTGTACTCCGGCCGTTCGCGCGACGAGCGGCCCGGACAGGCGCACTATGGCGGCGAGGTGCACGTGTTCGACTGGAGCGGAAGGCTGCGGCGCATCCTTCCCCTGGACCACCTGGCCCTGGCGCTCGCCGTTTCGCCGGACGAGCGCGATCTCTACACCGTCCGCCACAACCCCGCGCCCGCGGTGATGCGGCAGGCACTTCCGCACGAGTAGGTTGATGAGCGTGCTCAGCCTCAGGCCGCCGGACTCGCTGCACAGGCAGGTGAAGGAGCTTGCGTCGCGCGACGGGATCTCCATCAACCAGTTCGTGGCGACGGCGGTGGCGGAGAAGATGTCGGCGCTGATGACGGAGGAGTACCTGCGCGAGCGCGCCGCGCGGGGGAGCCGCGCCAAGTACGAAGCCGCGCTGGCGCAGGCGCCGGACGTGGAGCCGGACGAGCGCGACCGCATCTGACGCGCTTGCGCCAGAACCACCGCATCCACGGCCGTCCCGGACACGGGGACGGCCGTTTTTCGTGCGGCGGTGACTACGCATGGCGCGCGGCACGGAGATCGCGGTAATCATCTGTTTGATCCCGGTGGACAGGATGCTTGTCCGACCGGGCGTTCGCCGCGTACCATTCCCGCCGCCGGCCCGGCCGGCGCCCCGGACGGATCTCGCGTACGACGTCTTCCCCTCAGGCCGCTTCATCAGCAGAACGGATCGGAACCATGGCCGAACCCAGCGTCATTCCCGCCCTGTTGGCCGAAGACGAAGCCGCGCTGCTGGAAGAGTGGATCGGCGAGCAGACGGCGGGGGTCACCACCCGGCGCGACCTGCTTTCGGAGGTGGAGCTGCGCCAGCAGTCCGCCGAGTTCCTTACACTGGCGCGCGCCGCCGCGGCGCAGGGGCGGCTGGACGATCCGTCCGGCGCGTCGTGGGAGCCGGTGCGCGACCTGCTGGACCGGCTGTCGCGCACGCGGGCCATGCAGGGGTTCAGCCCGTCCGAGACGGCGATGTTCGTCTTCTCGCTCAAGCGGCCGCTGTTCGCGCGGCTGCGTACGCGCGTGCCCGACGCCGAGACGCTGGCGCGCGAGACGTGGACGGCGACCACGCTGCTGGACCGGCTGGGGCTGTACACGACGGAAGTCGCCCAGCGCAGCCGCGAGGACGTGATCTCCCGGCAGCAGCAGGAGCTTCTGGAGCTGTCCACGCCCGTGGTGAAGATCTGGGAGGGCGTGGTCGCCGTCCCGCTCATCGGCACGCTGGACAGCGCGCGGACGCAAGTGGTGATGGAAAACCTGCTCACCCGCATCGTCGACACGGGGGCGTCGGTCGCCATCATCGACATCACCGGCGTGCCGACGGTGGATACGCTGGTGGCGCAGCACCTGATCAAGACGGTGGCGGCGGCGCGGCTGATGGGCGCGGAGTGCATCATCAGCGGCATTCGCCCCCAGATCGCGCAGACCATGGTGCACCTGGGGGTGATGCTGGAGAACGTGACCACCAAGGCCACCCTGGCCGACGCCATCGCCGTGGCGCTCAAGGTGACGGGGTACGCGGTTACCCGCGTGCGCGCCTGAGCCATGGAGCGCATCCCCATCCTCAAGATGGGCCGCGTCCTGCTGGTCACCATCCAGGTGGACATGCACGACCGGCTGGCCCTGGCGCTGCAGGACGACCTTACCGAGCGCATCGTGAAGGACGGCGCGCGCGGCGTGCTGATCGACATCTCGTCGCTGGAGGTGGTGGACAGCTTCATCGGCCGCGTGCTGGGCGACATCGCGGCCATGTCGCGCGTGCTCGACGCGGTGACGGTGGTGGTGGGGATGCAGCCCGCCGTGGCCATCACCCTGGTGGAGCTGGGCCTTTCCCTCCCCGGCGTGCGCACGGCGCTGAACGTGGAGCGCGGGATGGAGCTGCTGCGCGGGGTGATGGAACCCGAACCGGATCCGGTGGATGATGCGGGTCCGGAAGGATGAGTCGCGCCCGCTGCGCGTGGAGGACGACGTGGTGCGCGCGCGGCAGGCGGTGCGCAGCTGGGCGGTGGAGATGGGCTTCAGCCTCGTGGACCAGACCAAGCTGGTGACGGCGGCCAGCGAGCTGGCGCGCAACACCGTGGTCTACGGCGGCGGCGGCACCCTGCGCATGGAGGCGCTGGAAGACGGCATGCGGAAAGGGCTGCGCCTGGTGTTCGCGGACGAGGGGCCCGGCATTCCCGACCTGGAAAAGGCGCTGCGCGACGGCTACACCACGGGCAACGGCCTGGGGCTGGGGCTGGGCGGCGCCAGGCGGCTGGTGAACGAGTTCGCCATCGAGTCGCAGGCCGGGGAAGGCACGCGCATCACGGTGGTGAAATGGAAGTGACGGGCGGCTTCGCCCTTTCCGTGACGGATCCGTCCGGGGCGGGCGACGTGCGCCGCCGCGCCGCGGGGCTGGCGCACGCGCTGGGGATGGACGAAACGGACGCCGGACGCGCGGCGCTGGCGGCCACGGAAGCGGCGACGAACCTGGCGAAGCACTCGGCTTCCGGCGGGGTGGTGATCGTGCGCCCCTGCGGCCGCGGCGCGGCGCGCGGCGTGGAGCTGCTGGCCGTGGACCGCGGCGAGGGGATGCGCGACGTGGACCAGTGCCTGGCGGACGGCTTTTCCACCGCGGGAAGCCCGGGGACCGGTCTCGGCGCCCTGTCGCGGGTCTCGGACGAGTTCGACGTCTTCTCC
>DASTVC010000835.1:0-7914 GCA_035759295.1 Longimicrobium sp.
CGTCCGGCGCCAACGTGGTCGCCGCCATCCGGGTGGCGGAGCGGCTGGGGCCGGGCGCCACGGTCGTCACCCTGATGTGCGACACCGGCCTGAAGTACCTGAGCACCGACGTGTACCGGCAGGGCTGATCCTGAATCCGCAAAAAGACTTATGTGCAGAAGATCGCTGTCATTCTGAGGAAGGCGCCGCGCATAACTGTCTTTGCGCTCCAGGTCCTGTGCGCCGACCGAAGAATCTTTATCGGGAACGGGAGGTCCTTCGCTCCGGGGCCGACGTAGCCGACAGGACCGTGCGCCCATCATAGAGATTCTTCGGTCGGCGCACCGGCAAGGGTGCGACTGGAAGGGACGGAGCGCGCGCCTCTCTCAGAATGACACCGTCCGGTTTATCGGTTGCTCTATTTCCTGATTCCGGATGAGAGCGCCCGGGCGGATCGCCTGGATGACGTGGGATGAACGTGCGGGACGGCGCGAGCGCGCCTGCCCCGCACGTTTTTTCTTGTCCCCCGACGAAGCCGGGCGCAGCTTACGTCCCGCGTTCTCGGCTGCTGACGGAGCATGTCGCGCCATCCACCGCCCCCGGAGTGTGCCCAATGAGCCTTCCGCTCGCCTGCGCCCTGTGCGCCGCGATGCTGGCGGTGGACCTGCTGGCGCGGTCGCTGCGCCTGCACTGGTTCCTGCGCGGCGCGGGGCACCGGCTGCCGGTGACGTCGCTCTGCGCGTCGATCCTGTTCGGCGACGCGGCGGCGGCGGTGACGCCCATGCGGCTGGGCGGCGAGCCGGCGCGGTGGCTGGGGCTGCTTTCCGGCGGCGTTCCGGCGCGGGTGTCGGCGGCGGTGCTGGCGCTGGAGATGGTGAGCTACCTGAGCGTGGTGGCGATCTCCGGCGCGGTGGCGGCGTGGCTGCTGGGCGCCGGCTGGTGGGCCGACGTGGGGCCGCGGCTCGGCGCGCGGGCGGGGGAGGGGCTGCCGTGGGCAATCGCGGTGATCGCCGCCAGCGTGGGCGTGTGGATCTGGGTCCGCCGCCGCCGCGCGCGCCGGCTGGCCCCCGCCGCGCCCGCGCCGACGCTGGTCGCGTTGCGGGGCGCGATCGGCTGGCCGCTCGTCATCTGCGTGCCGCTCACGCTGGCCAGCATCACGGCGCGGCTGGCCATGCTCCCGGTCCTCGCCCAGACGCTGCCCGATCCGCCGGCGCCGGGCGTGCTGATCATGGGCTCGTTCGCGCTGATCTACGGGCAGCTCTTCTTCCCCACACCGGGCGGCGCCGGCGCGGTGGAGCTGCTGGCGTCGGCGGGGACGGCGGGCGAGCTGGGCGGTACGGCGGGGCCGGTGTTCCTGGCGTGGCGGGCGGTTACCACCGGCATTCCGGTGATTCTCGGCTTCGCGCTGGCGCTGCGGCGATACGGAGGCGCGGCGGTGCGCAACGTGCTCCGGGGCGAGCGGCCCGTGGAGCTGCCGCGGGCCGACGTGGAGATCGCCTGAGCGCCGAGGGTGGATGAGCCGTCTGGCCGATGTCGGGATGTTTGCTCGATGGATTTTCTCCGCCGCCATCGTCGCGCTGGGCGGCCTGCCGGCGGAGCGGGCCGCGGCACAGGCACCGCGGGCCGATGCGCCGGTCACCTGCGCGCAGCGGACGATCGCCGGCGCGCGATACCGCGTGTGCGAGATCGCGCCGGCCGCGGTGGCGCGGCTGCAGCTGGCCGCGCGCTACGCCGGCGGGCGCCCCGTGCGGACGATCGCGCGCGTGGACTCGCTGGTGCGCGCCCGCGGTGAGCGTCTGCTGTTCGCCACCAACGCCGGGCTGTACGAGCGGGTGGATTCCGCGACGGGGCTGCTGGTGGCGGATGGAGGGCGGACGTATTCCCGCCTGAACCGGGGCTCCGGCCCGGCGAACCCGTGCAGCGTGGCGAACTTCTACTGCCCGCCCAACGCCGTCTTCTTTGTCGCGGGCGGGCGCGCGGCTGTGCTCTCGACGGCGGATTTCGCCGCGCGGCGCACCTCGGCGGGTGCGCAGACGGTCGCGTCGCAGTCGGGTCCCATGCTGGTGCGCAACGGGGCGCTGGCCCGGGCGTTCCCAGCCAGTAGCCAGAGCCGCAAGGTGCGCAACGGCGTCGGCGTGCGCGGGGACGGGACCGTGGTCTTCGCCATCGCGGACGGTGCCGTCACCTTCCACCACTTCGCGACGGCGTTCCGCGACGCTCTGGGCTGCCGCGACGCGATGTTCCTGGACGGCGCGATCTCCCAGCTCTACGCCGGCCCCGGCACCCGCCTTCCTCCGCCGTCGCGCGAGTTCGCCGCGGTCTTCATCGTGACGGAGCCTGCGGGACGGCGGTAGGAGATGCCTTGCAGGATGAAAGCTCCCACGCGCCCCACCCTGTCATTTCGAAGGAGGCGCCGCACCCAATCGTCCGATAATCCATGGTTTGGCGCCGACTGAGAAATCTACTCTCCGGCCGCTCGTAACCAGTCGTCGAGCCCTCGGCCCGCGGATCCGCCTGCGCCATATCCTCTGGCCTGGAAGCCCGTCCGCCGGATCGTCATGCGGGACCCAGCCACGAGCATTCCGACAGTAGATTTCTCAGTCGGCGCCAGGCGATCCACCGTCGGCGGGTCCAGCGCGGCGCCTCCTTCGAAATGACAATCTGGAGCGGGGGCACGCATACAGTGGGGCCGGCTTCCGAGTAGAGAAGCCGGCCCCACGGTTTTGCTGGCGAGGTCCTTCGGTCGGCGCCGGAGTACGGTGTTGAGGCAGGTTGTGCGCGGCGCCTCCCTCAGGAACTCAACGCGTCGTTTGGGGGCTGATATCAGGGAAAAATCACCGTCCCCAGCCGAGGGAGATGGTGAGGACGGCGTGGCGGGGGAGGCCGGGCTCGAAGGCGACGGGCTCGCCGGCCACCACGTCGGGGTTCAGAAAGGCGGAGGCGACGTAGCGCTCGTCCAGCAGGTTCTCCAGCCGCAGCGAGCCGCGCGCGGTCAGGCCGCGCGGCAGGCGCAGGGGCCGCCGCAGCCCGATGCCCGCGTTCCACAGCGCGTAGCCGGGGACGCGCACCGCGTTGGCGTCATCCGCCCAGAATCCATCCACCCACTGCATCCCCACCTCCAGCTCCGCCTCGCGGCGAAACGCGGGCGCCCAGCGCAGCGCGGCGGAACCGTGCACGTCCGGCACGCCCACCACGCGGTTGCCGCTGAAGTCGGCCGTGGCGCCGGGGCGGCCGTAGTGCACGCTGTCGACGGCGTATCGCGTGTAGCGGTGATCGCTGCCCGTCAGCGCGAAATCCATCTCCACCCCGGGCGCCGTCACCACGCGCACGCCCAGCTCGGCGCCGCGCCGGCGGACGGCGCCCGCGCTGAAGTAGAAGCGTCCGCCGCGGTAGGGGATGATCTCGTCGCGCACCTCCGTCCAGTACAGCGCCAGGTCGTAGCTGAACGCACGGACGGGCCCGGCGCCGTGCGACTCGATCGCCTTGGTCCCCACCTCGTACGTGGTGGAGCGGATGGGGCGCAGCAGCGGGTTGATGCCGTAGATGGTGTCGTCGCCAAAGGTGCCCACGGGGTCCGTCTCGTTCCCCGCGGGCGCCTCCACGCCGCCGCCGATGCCGCCGTAGACGCTGCGCGTCGGCGACAGGCGCCAGAGCAGGCCCAGCTTGGGCGACAGGCGCGTAAAGCTGCGTTCGTCGCTCAGCTGCGGTTTCAGCGCGTTCTTTACGTCGTAGTCCACCGCGTCCCAGCGCGCGCCCAGCACCACCTCCAGGTCGCCCGCGGACAGCTGCTCCTGGGCATAGACGCCCAGGTTTCGCGCGCGCTCGTTGCGGTTGTTCAGCACCTCCGTCCCGCGCTCGCCCTCGTCCGTCAGCGAGTAGAAGACGCCGGGGCCGCCCTGCCGCGCGAGGTCCACGCCCGCGGAGAGGCTGGCGGAGCGGCCGGGCGCGGCGGCGTGCTCCCAGCGCGCGCCCAGGGTGCCGCCGGCGTGGTGGCGGTCGAACTCGCGATAGGTGCCGCGCTCGCTGCGGATCAGGCGCTTGGGCTGCGCGAAGAGCATCCCCTGCAGGGTCACCCGCTCGCCCGCGCGGTGCTCCACCTGCACGGACCCGCGCGCCAGCCGGTTGTGCCGCCGTTCGCGCCGCTGGGCATAGACGGCGTTCGCCTGCCGCGGATCGTCATCCAGCGCCGTTTGCGTAAGCGGGCCGGGGATGCCGAAGCGGTTGTCCGCCGCCAGGGCGTGCAGCCGCACCTCCGTCCGCCCGCCGACCGGCGCGACCAGGCCCGCGTTCAGCAGCGTCCGTTCGCCGGCGGAGTTGCGGCGCCATCCATCCTGCTCCGTCCGCGCCAGCATCACGTACGTCCGCGCGGCGCCAAAGGTCTGTCCGCCGCGCACCACGTGCCGCATCAGCCCGAATCCGCCCGTCTGCTGCTCCGCCTGCACCCACGGCGCATCGAACGCGGGGACGGTGGAAAAGCTCACGACGCCGCCCGCCGCGTTCCCCCACAGCGCCGACGCGTTGGAGCGGATCACCTCCAGCTCCTCCACCGCGCCCAGGTCCACGAGATCCATGGAAGTGCGGCCGTCCGGCTCCGTCTCGGGCACGCCGTCCTGCAGGATGCGGATGCCGCGCGTGGTTCCCGCGTTGGAGCGGTCCCCCGCGCCGCGTGCCCCGAAGCCGCGGATGACGATGCGCAGGTCGCCGCCGCCCGTGCGCGACTGCGCCAGCACGCCGGGCACCGTGCGCAGCGCCTGGTCCACGCGGTTCCCCTGCGCGTCCCGCAGTTCCTCGCGCCCAACGACGGTCACGGCCAGCGGCACGTCGAGGATGCGGGCCGGCGCGCGCGTGGCCGTCACCGTCATCTCCGGCAGACGCACGGTGTCGAGCCGCGTGGTGTCGCGCGGCGCCGGCTCCTGCGCGTGCAAGGGCGGCACCAAAAGAATAGCGAAGACGATGCCGGCGAGCAGGCGGATCACGCGAGTGCTGGGTCGGATTACTGGGATTGGATGACTATCGCAGCGGCTGGGCACATCATGTTGATCTGCTGCGTCTCACTGACTAGAGATGAGGAAGGTGCGCATCCGCTGAGCCATCCGCAATCCGTTCTTGAGACGTTGGTCGGATAGCTGTCTACCAGACATTCTGGTGATGCCGCTTCTTTCAATTGATTAGTCCCACCACCAGGTTTCAAACCTTCGCCTTTAGGCGAATAGCTTTAGCGATCCGTAAAAGCTAGACTTTCCGAGAAGAAGATGAACTTCGGAGAAGAGCATGGTAGAGAACCGTCGGGGATCACATACGGTCTACAACATCCAGTACCATCTGGTATGGGTGACAAAGTACCGGTACAAGGTTCTGCGTGGCGAAGTGGCGGAACGTGCAAGGGAACTGATCCGCCAGAGCTGCATGGCGCGAGGGCATGTGAGTACGGATCACGTGCACCTGCTGATCTCGTCTCCGCCGGTGCTGAGCCCGGCGAAGATTGCGATTGATCTGAAGGGGCGGTCGTCTCGGCTGCTGCAGCAGGAGTTTTCGCATCTGAAGAAGCGATATTGGGGTCAGCATCTATGGGCGCGAGGCTACTGCAGCGCGGCCGGAGAACTGACGCGAGCTGAGATAGACGAGTACATCAGCAAGCACGCGGAAGAGGATCCGGGGGAGCAGTTTACGATAGATACGGAGTAGGAAAGGGAGTTTCAGTCCCAGCTTCAGGGGGGCTTGCAGCCCCAGGGCGTTTCAGCAGGCTTCAGCCTGACCAAGCCGCTTTCAGCGGCTAACAAACCCACCGGCTTTAGCCGGTGCGTAGTTAAGTTCATAACCACTTGGTTTCAGAGTAACTAGAGGAGCAGAAACTAAGCAAACGTGTCCGCCCCGTTTTCTGGCGCGAGCGCGATATCGTAATAAGGACGGGCGGTGCCGTTCTCGCGGTCCCACTCATACCATCCATCCCATAGACCATCGACCGACGTCTGCCGTCGGGTGTGAACGCGCACCCACGACAGGTCACGCGCCACCTCCAACAGGTTGTACAATCGCGGCGTGGCGGCAGGCAACCCCTCAGTGGGCGAGGCAAAGCTGCCAGCGCCCACCACGTGCACCCCCTTGTCGTGTCGGTATCCCACCTTCTCCGTGCGCATCTCGTGCACATCACCGTGCAGCAGCAGCTTGACCCCGTTACGCTGAAGGTGCTCCACGAAAGCTACGTCCTTCATCATTTCCCGCCCCGAAACTGCGTGGTGACACACGGCGATGCGCAAGAGTGGGGCGCCTGCCGTAAGCCGGCCTTGCTGCACCGCGTCGGAGTGCAGGCGGTCGGCCTCTCGAACGGCGTGGGCGACAGCGTCCATGCTGACCCGTGCCCGGTCGCGGTGAAATTGGTCGATCCACCAGCACGAGTTGAAGGCAAGGAACTGGATGCCCGTCTCGTGGAACGGGTACGCCATCCCTTGCTCCACTTCCTGGTCCAAAGGATATGGCTTCTGCAGGAGGGGATGGAAGAAAGCTTCCGAGAATTGCCGCAGGCGCTGCGGATAGCGTGCCGCGTTGGGGACCAAGATGAGCCGTCCCTCGCAGAGCCAGTTGCTCTGGTCGGGTTCGGCGGCGCGCGCGCTGTCGGCGTCGTAGAAGACATCGTACGCCTCGAGTAGGTCCTGCACGTCGTGGTTGCCCGGTACAAGGATGCACCGTTCCGCCGACAGTCCGAACCGGTCGATCAGTTGCGAGACAAAGGCGCGGGCGTTCTCCAGCCCGGCCGTGGAGCCGCGGTCCGTCATGTCGCCGGAAACTACTAAGTAGTCTAGCCGCTCCGCCAGCGGTTGCCGTCCCTTGGTGAGGTCGTCCAGCAGCCACTGAAGCTTGGTCCCTGGGGCGGTGCTGGCGGTAAAGTGCAAGTCGCTCAAGTGAAGGATGCGGATGGGGCGTGTCTCTGCCCCAGGCCCGCGGGCACGGATCCCTGAGTTCACGTGCAGCGTGGTGTCGCGAGCGGCCTTCACTACGTCGTCTAGGATGCGTCGCACCTCGCTGTCCTCGGTGGTGACGGCGCCCACGTCGTTGTGCACTACGCGAGTCCGGAGGTCGCACCATGGACAGACTAAGTCGGTAGCGCCCGGAGTCAGCTTTACGTTCAAGATCTCGCGGGGGATGAGCCGCTGACAGTTCTCACATGCCAATTCCGCTCGTAGCGCACCTACCCCGTGCGTCCTCAAGTGCGCGGTTACAAAGCGAATGAGCAACTCGCTCCGCGACGGGTCCACTTGGTCGGAAAAGAACAGGCCGATGTGCGCCGACCCGGCGCCATCGGGTACCCGCCGAAGCCCGTACACTCCTTCGCCGGGAATCTTGAACTCTACCCGGTTGGCCCACAACCGGTGCTGGCCGAACTGCCCGCTTATCACCAGCGACGCCACTAGCGAGGCGTAGATGTTATCGTCGGCTCCTTGGTAGGCATAGGAGAGTGACACGTCGTCGCGGGTTCGTTGGTCGGGCGGCGCCTCGACTTGAGGGAACAGGGAGGGGAAGATGAGGACGCCCTCATGCCGGAAGCAGATGCCGTGCAAAATGAGTAGCCCGACCACTGCCTCTAACACCACTAGTTCTTGTGCTTGGGGAAGACGCTCAGGGATGTTGAGCAGGAACAACTCCAAGGTGCGTTCCTCCAGCGCGGGGACGCGCCGTGGATTGGAGCGGGCGGCGGAGAGCAGCCACCCCGCGTAGCGTTCCACCTCTTCTAGGCTCAGCACAAGCGTTTGCTCACCCGAGGCCAGCCGGGTATAGACGATCTCCCCCATCCTATCCAGATCCTCGGCCACCTGCTCAACCGCCGCCGCGTCGTACGCGTCGCCGTGCGTGGCACGGACGTGCCGCTCTAACTCGCTCAGTGTAACCGATACCTCGCCTCCCCGGGCACGGCGACGGATTTCGCCATGGATCCGGTGG
>DASTVC010000836.1:0-5178 GCA_035759295.1 Longimicrobium sp.
CGGCCGAGCAGATCGCCGGGGGCGACCTCACCGTGCGGGTCGCGCCCCGCGGCGACCGCGACGTGCTGGGCGCCGCCTTCGCCGAGATGGTGCGCCGCCTGTCGCACACCATCGCCGAGGTGCGGGCGGGGGCCAGCGCGCTCTCGGCGGCGTCGGAGCAGGTGTCGGCCACCGCCAGCTCGCTCTCGCAGGGCACCAGCGAGCAGGCCGCCTCGGTCGAGGAAACCTCCGCCAGCCTGGAGGAGATGGGCGCCACCATCGGCCAGAACGCCGAGAACTCGCGCCGCATGGAGCGGATGGCGGTGCAGGGCGCCCGCGACGCCGACGAGAGCGGCCGCACGGTGCAGGAGACGGTGGCGGCCATGCGGACGATCGCGGAGAAGATCGACATCGTGGAGGAGATCGCCTACCAGACCAACCTGCTGGCGCTGAACGCGGCCATCGAGGCGGCGCGGGCGGGGGAGCACGGCAAGGGCTTCGCCGTGGTCGCCACCGAGGTGCGCAAGCTGGCGGAGCGCAGCCAGACGGCGGCCAAGGAGATCGGCGGGCTGGCGGGGAGCAGCGTGGCCGTGGCGGAGCGCTCCGGGCGCCTGCTGGGCGAGCTGGTGCCGGCCATCCGCGGCACCGCCGAGCTGGTGCAGGAGGTGGCCGCCGCCAGCGCCGAGCAGGCCGCGGGGGTCACCCAGATCAACCGCGCCGTGGCGCAGATGGACCAGGTGACGCAGCGCAACGCCTCGTCGGCCGAGGAGCTGGCCAGCACCGCCGAGGAGCTTTCGTCGCAGGCGGGCGCGCTGCAGCAGCTGACGGCGTTCTTTCACGTGGACGGGGCGGCCGAGCCGGGCCGCCTGCGCCCGCGGCCGGCCCCCGAGGCGCACGCCGGCAACGGCCGCGGCGCGTACGCGGCGGGGTACGCGACGGCCGTCCCGGCCGCCCACGACTTTACCCGCTTCTAGGCCGTGGAGGCGCACATGAGCACGGCAACCGGGGCGAGCCAGGCGGGGCAGTACCTCACCTTCCGGCTCGCGGGCGAAGAGTACGCGGTAGAGCTGCTGCAGGCGCGCGAGATCCTGCGCTACGAGCAGGTCACCCCCGTTCCCACGGCGCCGCCCTCCATCCGCGGCGTGCTGAACCTGCGCGGCCGGGTAGTGCCGGTGGTGGACCTGGCGGTCAAGCTGGGCCTCCCCGACACCCCCGTCACGGGCCGCACCTGCATCGTGATCGTGGACGTGGCGCTGGAGGGCGAGCGCACGGTGATGGGCGTGATCGCCGAGGCGGTGAGCCAGGTGGTGGACCTGGCCGCCGGCGACATCGAGCCCCCGCCCCCCTTCGGCCCCCGGGCCCGGGTGGAGTTCCTGCGGGGGATGGCCCGGCTGGGGGAGCGGTTCGCCCTGCTGCTGGACCTGGACCTTCTCCTCTCCGCCGAGGACGCGGCCGCGGCCGTCGCGGTCGCCGCGGCGGACGAGGACGGCGAGCTGGATTCCGCCCCGGACGCCGGGGACCCCGCGGCGGAAGCACCGGCCGGGGCACCCGCGGAGGTGGCGGCGTGACCCGGACGGCGGCGGGTGCGCCGCGGCTGCGCGAAAGGCGCCATCCGACCCGGCGCGCCCGGCGGACCGCGGTCGCCGCCATCCTGCTGGCGCTCGCCTGCGCGGCCGGCGACTGCGCCGGCCGCGCGCAGACGGCGACCGGCGTCGCGGCGGCGGAGTCGGGCCGGTGAGCGCCCCCGACTCCGTCCCGTCCACCGCCGACCGGACGGCGCCGGCGCTGGGGCCGGCCGAGTTCGCGCGCTTCCGGGCGCTGATCTACCGCGAGGCGGGGATCCACCTGGCCGACTGCAAGCAGGCGCTGCTGGTGGGGCGCCTGTCCCGGCGGCTGCGCGAGCTGGGGCTGCGCTCCTTCGCGGCGTACTGGCGGCTGGTCGCGGACGGCGGCGACCCGGCCGAGCGGCGGCGGATGATCGAGGCCGTCTGCACCCACGAGACGCACTTCTTTCGTGAGCGGCCCCACTGGGAGTTCCTGTCCGGCGAGCTGTTTCCCCGCTGGCGCGCCGAGGCCGCGGCGCGAAAGCGCTCGCGCCGGGTGCGGGCGTGGAGCGCGGGGTGCTCCAGCGGCGAGGAGCCGTTCTCTCTGGCCATGGCGCTGCTGGACCACCTTCCGCCCTCCGAGGGGTGGAGCCTGGAGGTGGTGGCCACCGACCTGTCGACGAAGGTGCTGGAGCGCGCGGAGGCGGGGGTGTGGCCCATCGCGCGGAAGGACGAGATCCCCGAGGCGTACCTCAAGCGCTACATGCTGCGCGGGCGGCGCTCGCAGGAGGGGATGCTGGCCGCGGGGCCGGCGCTGCGCGGCCTGGTCCGCTTTCAGCGGCTGAACCTGAACGACGCGGAGTACGACCTGGCGGGGCGGTTCGACCTGGTGTTCTGCCGCAACGTGATGATCTACTTCGACGACGCCTCGCGCGCCGCCGCGGTGGACCGCCTGCTGGACCGGCTGGAGCCGGGCGGGCACCTGTTCCTGGGACACGCCGAGAGCCTGAGCCGCGTGACCGGGAGGGCGAAGCACGTCCATCCCACCATCTATACCCGGTGCGACGAGCCGGCCGCGAGGGCCGTTTCATGAAGCTGGCAGGAGAGATCATCGTGCTGAGCACCATCCGCCGCCTGGCCGCGGCCGCCGCCGCCGCGGCGCCGCTGGATTCCGAGGCTTTCCTGGCCCACCTGGCCCAGCGGCTGCGGCGCGGCCCCGCCGGCACGGCGCAGTTCTCCGTGCTGTGCCTGCGCATCGACCAGCTCGACGCCGTGGGCGAGGCGCTGGGTCCGCTGTGGAGCGAGGCGCTGCTGGGCGCGGCGGCGGCGCGCATGGCCGGGTGCCTGGGGCCGCACGACCGCGTGGCCGCGCTGGGCGGAGGCCGCTTCGCGGTGCTGCTGGACGCCGCCGCCGGCCCCGCCGCCGCGCTGGCGGCCGCGAGCGGCATCCAGGGCGCGCTGGGGGCTCCGCTCCTGCTGGGCGGCCACGAGGTGTTCGCCACCGCCAGCGTGGGCGTGGCGGTGGCGGGTGGGGGAACCGTGAACGCGGCGGACCTGGTGCGCGACGCGTCCGCCGCCATGGCGCAGTCCGCGCGGCGCGGGCCGGGCCAGTGCAGCGTGTTCGAGCCCGCGATGCACCTGCACGCGGTGGAGCGGCTGCGGCTGGAGGGCACGTTGCGGCGCGCGCTGGAGCGGCGCGAATTCGAGCTCCACTACCAGCCCATCGTCTGCACGCGTACGGGAACCATCACCGCGTTCGAGGCGCTGCTGCGCTGGCGGCACCCGGAGCGCGGGCTGCTGGCACCCGGCGAGTTCCTGGCGGCCGCCGAGGCCTCGGGGGTGCTGGTGCCCGCCGGGCGCGTGGTGCTGGCGGAGGCGTGCCGCCAGACGCAGGCGTGGGGCGAGCGCCACCCGGGCGCGGCGCGGATCGCCGTCACGGTGAACCTGTCGGCGCGGCAGCTGCGCCACCCGGGGGTGGTGGCCGACGTGGAGGACGCGCTGGCGGGAGCGGGGCTGGCGGCCAACCGCCTGCACCTGGAGATCACCGAGAGCGCCATCATGGAGAGCGGCGAGGCGGCGGTGGAGACCCTCTGCCGGCTCAAGGCGCTGGGGGTGATGCTGTGCGTGGACGACTTCGGGGTGGGCTACTCCAGCCTCTCCTACCTGCACCGCTTTCCGGTGGACGTGCTCAAGATCGACCGCTCGTTCGTGCGGGGGCTGGGAAAGGTGGGCGCCTGCGGCGACATCGTCCGCGCCGTGGTGGGGCTGGCGCACGGGCTGGGGATGCACGTGGTCCCCGAGGGGGTGGAGACCGCCGCGCACCTGGCCGAGGTGCGGGCGATGGAATGCGACTTCGCGCAGGGATACTTCTTCTCCCCCCCGCTGCCGGCGGACGAGGCCGACGCGCTGCTGGCGTCGGGGACGCGCTGGTGAGCGCCCCGGCGGGAGGGATCGACGTGCTGGTGGTGGACGACTCGGCCGTGCTGCGGCAGCTGGTCACCACGCTCCTCGCCCGGCAGCCGGGGGTGGAGGTGCGCGCCGCGCCCGATCCGCTGGTGGCGCTGGAGAAGATGCGCGCCCGCCGCCCCGACGTGGTGCTGCTGGACCTGGAGATGCCGCGGATGAACGGCCTGGCCTTTCTTCGCGCGGTGATGGACGCCGACCCGCTCCCCGTGGTGGTGTTCTCGGGCCTCACCCAGCGCGGCACCGAGAGCGCCCTGGAGGCGTTGCGGCTGGGCGCGGTGGAGGTGCTGGCCAAGCCCGGCGCGGAGGAGGGCTTCGCGGGGGTGGCCATGCACCTGGTGCGCGCCGTCCGCGAGGCGGCGCGGGCCCGGCCGCGGACGGTGGGGGCGGCGTTCGGCGCCGTGCTCCCCCCGCCGCCGCGGGTGCCGCGGTCCGCCGGCGCGCCGCGGCTGGTGGTGGTGGGTGCGTCCATGGGCGGCACCGAAGCGCTGCACACCCTGCTGGCCGGCCTTCCCGCCGGCGCGCCGGGGATGGTGGTCGCCCAGCACATGCCCGCCGGCTTTACCGCCGCCTTCGCGCGCAGCCTGGACGCGCGCTGCCGGCTGCAGGTGCGCGAGGCGGTGAATGGCGACGCGGTGGCGCCCGGGGTGGTGCTGATCGCGCCGGGGTCCGGGCACGTGCGGATCCGGGGTGTTCCCGGCCGCTGGCGGGTGGAGGTGGAGGAGGGCCCGCACCTGGACGGCAGCCGTCCGAGCGTGGACGTGCTCTTCCACTCCGCGGCCGCGGCGGCGGGGAGCCTCGCGGTGGGCGTGCTGCTCACCGGGATGGGGAGCGACGGCGCGCAGGGGCTGCTGGCGTTGCGGCACGCGGGTGCGGCCACCCTGGCCCAGGACCGCGCCACCAGCGTGGTCTACGGAATGCCCGGCGCCGCCGCGGCCCTGGGCGCCGCCGGCCAGATCCTCCCGCTGCCCTCTATCGGCGCCGCCGTCATCCGCCACTGCGGCGCCACCGCGCACGCCGCCGCGAGCTGACGGAGGCAGGCGCTTCCGGCAACGAAAAAACGTGTCACAGGGAACGGAGGATCGGGAGTGGCGGCGGTCCTTCTCCGTGGCCCCTGCTTTCTGCTGACCTGAATTCGAAAAGAACGGGCCTCACGCAGAGTCAGCAGAGTCAGCGGAGTATTCTCGTGCCG
>DASTVC010000837.1:0-12640 GCA_035759295.1 Longimicrobium sp.
CGATCCGCCTGATCGGGCAAGGCGCCGCGATCCGGCAGCGGATGGGGCGACTCGTCCATGATCCGGCAGAGGGGGGGCACCCCATTCGACGTAGCAACGCGGTCCCTTCGCGAGCCCGGAGAATCCGGCGCGGATCCAGGAGAGCACGGTACGATCTGAAAGGTACGGCGCGATCCGGGATCCGTGGTTCTTTCACGCTGAACGATGAGCGCGGGAGAGCGCCGGCACGCCGTTCCTGCACACCTGTCCCCCCGTCCCCAAGGGCGCGGAGAAGCCGCTTCTCCGCGCCCTTCGTGTTTCGCGCGCCGCTGGCAGGACCTGCCGGGTCTCCAGCCGGAGCGGTACGCTTCCAGCGGGCGGCGTTCCCTCCACGGCGCATCCGGCCATGTCGCCGCCGAGCTTCTCCCCCGTCCGTTTCGCATCTCTTCTCGCTCTCACGATCGCAAGCATCTCCCGGAGCGGTCGGTTGACAGCGCGTTATCTGTCCGATATTGTCTGTTGATACAAATGTTTGTGCGGTGGAGGATGCGGCATCCCGCATTTTCTCCACGTGCAGCCGTGTCGCCACCCCCGCGGTGTCGCGTACACGGCCTTTCCCTATTTGTCTCCGGAGACTTCGCTCATGCCCAGGAAACGCCCGCGCAAGCTTCTCGCCGCCTGTGCCGCGTCCGCCGTGGCGATGACCCTGCTCATCGACAAGGCCGTCCCGAAGTCCTGGGCCGCGAGGCTGCACCGCGCCCGCATCCGGCTGCGCTTCGTCGAGTACCAGGCACGATACGCCGGCTCTCCGGACGACATCTTCATCGTAACGTATCCCAAGTCGGGCACGACGTGGCTTCAGATGATCGTGTATCAGCTGACCACCGATGGAGCGATGGACTTTACCCACATCGCCGAGGTCTCGCCTCACCTGGAAGAGCGGATGATGCCGCGGGGCCTCCAGATTTCCGACCTGCGCTCGACCCCGCGCGTGGTGAAGAGCCACCTCCCCTACTTCCTGATCCCCAGGGGACCGGGGCGGTACATCTACGGCGTCCGCAACGGGCTCGACGTGGCGGTGTCCTACCGCTACCACGCCCGCAAATACCTGCCCAGGCTGGGCGAGCCGTCCGCGCGCGAATTCTTTGACCGGTTCATGGCGGGCGACGTTCCCTACCGCAGCTGGTTCGAGCACGTGGCCGGGTGGCTCGGCAACAGGAATCGCCTGAACGTGCTCGTGATCACGTACGACGAGCTGGTCGCCGACCTCGAGGCGGGGATACGGCGAATCGCGGACTTCTGCGGGATCACGATCGATCCCGCGGCAATGCCCAGGATCGTGGAACGCTGTTCGTTCGCGTTCATGCGGGAGCACGATGCCAAGTTCGCGCTCAAGCGGCCGCCAGCCGCCCCCGCGCCCACCGGCCGCGAGCCGGGCTTCATTCGCAAGGGCGGGGTCGGTGGATGGCGGGAGGAACTCGACGCGCAGTCGGTGAGCGAGTTCCATGAGGCGTGCCAGCGCCATCTGGGTGAGCTCGACAAGGACATGTTCCGGATCCTGTCGGGCCGGGACGCCCGGGAAGCCGAGTCCGTGCGCTGAGGCCGCGCCCGCGCGCTCGCGGTGCGCCGGCCGGGGCGGATGCGGGATTCGCCGGGATTCCGTCCGCTCCGTGCGGGTGATGCGTAATCATCGAGAACCCTGGGGACGGCGCCGTGGCGAGCCTGGCGTTATCACCGAATATCCGGGATCTCTCCTGCAAGACCCTGAACCAGCGTAGCGATTCGGTCTTCGCTGTCGAACCGGGCGATGCCGAACGGGGCCACGTCCGCGCACCATTCGCCGCGCGAGAGCAGGGCACCGATGCGCTCGCCGGTGATGGGGGCGAGGAGAATGCCGTTGCGGAAGTGGCCGGCGGCGTAGACCAGGCTGGATACGTCGGGGTCCGCGCCGAGGATGGGGAAGCCGTCGGGCGTGCCGGGGCGCAGGCCGCTCCACACCTCCGCCAGCGGCGCGTGCTCCAGCGCGGGCGCGGCTTCCACCGCGCCGTCGATCAGGCGGCGCAGGCCCCACGGCGTCACGGCCTTGCGATCGCCCGTGCGCTCCAGGGTGGCGCCCACGATCAGGCGGCCGGATGCGCGCGGCACCAGGTAGCAGCGCGGCGTATCCACCACGTGGCGAAAGAGGGGCGGCATCGCCTCCAGCGCCAGCAGCTGCCCGTGCACCGGCTCCACGGGGAGCGGCCTCGGCAGCCCTTCCATCCGTCCCGCCCACGCGCCGCCCGCCAGCACCACCGCCCCCGCCGCGATCCGCTCGCCGTTCGCGCACTCCACGCCTGACGCGCGGTCCCCGTCGCGCAGCAGGCGGACGGCGTGCGCGCCCAGCCGGAACTCCGCGCCCGCCCGCGCCGCCGCGGACCAGAGCGCGGCACCCAGGGCGCGGTTGTCCACCTGGTGGTCGCCGGGAAAGCGCAGCGCGGCGCGGACGGCGGGGGAAAGCGCCGGCTCCGCCTCGCGCGCCTCCGCCGCCGTCAGCCGCTGCAGCGGGAGGCCGGCGGCGGACTGCCAGCGCCAGCGCGCATCCAGCTCCTCCTCATCCTCTTCCCGCAGCGCCGTGTAGAGCGTCCCCGCGTCGGAGTAGGAGACGTCGACGCCGGTTTCCTCGCGCAGGGCGGCGGCGTACGCGGGATAGAGCTCCCGCGCGGCGATCAGCAGGTCGAGGAAGGGGCCGGGTCCGTTCGCCTCCGCCAGCGGCGAGAGCATCCCGGCGGCGGCCCAGCTGGCCTCCATCCCCGGCGTCGCGCGCTCCAGCACCACCACGGAAAGCCCGTCGCGCGCGGCGCGGCGGGCGATGGCGCATCCGATCACTCCGCCGCCCACGATCGCCACGTCCGCGGTCCGTCCCGCGCACCTGTTGGTCGTCATCCCCCAAACATTTCACGCGGACGCCGTGGAGGCAAATGGAAGAGGCCGGTTGCCGCGCCCTCTCCGTTCGTCCGCGTTCCGCCGCGTAGTCCGTTCCGTGCATGCCCGGTGACGATCCGGAGGGTTCGCGGGGATCGATTCCGCGATCGGGTGCGATACGTGCGTTTCAGCTCCGTCCGAACCACCGCGGGAGTCTGCGCCCCGGCACATTGACAAAGGCATTATTTGTCATGTATGGTATCTACGATCCACGTGTTTACGCTGTGACGAGCGCAGCCCCCCGCGCTCTTTTCACACGAACTGTGGCGCCACCCGTTCAGGATCGCGTGCGCGGCACGCCTCAATCGTCCCGGAGATTCGCCCATGCACCCGGTATTCCCGCACAAGATCCTCGGCGCCTTTGCTGGTTCGGTGCTGTCCCTGACCATGTTCATCGACAACGCCGTTCTCATGCCCTGTCACATGAAGCTCCATCGTATCCGCAAGCGGTTCTCCATCCTCCAGTACGGGCTGGAGTACGAAGGCTCTCCGGACGACATCTTCATCGTCACGTATCCGAGGTCGGGAACGACATGGCTCCAGATGATCTTATACCAGCTTACCACGGATGGAGCGATGGACTTCGCTCACATCGATGAGGTTTCGCCCTTTCTGGAAGTAACCATGATCCCCCGGGGCCGGAAGATCTCCGATCTGCGGCCAACACCGCGCGTGGTGAAGAGCCACCTCCCTTACCACGAGATCCCGAAAGGACCGGGACGGTACATCTACTGCGTCCGCAACGGGCTCGACGTCGCGGTGTCCTACCACGACCACTCCCGCAAATACGTGCCGGGGATGGCCGGGTTGTCACTGAGCGAATTCTTCAGCCGGTTCATGGCGGGCCAGGTTCTCTACGGCAGCTGGTTCGAGCATGCAGCCGGGTGGCTCCGCAACAAGAATCGCCTGAACGCACTCGTGCTGACGTACGAGGAATTGAGTACGGACCTCGAGGCGGCGGTGAAGCGGATCGCGGATTTCTGCGGGATCACGATCGATCCTGCCGCCATGCCCAGGATCCTCGAGAGGTGTTCGTTCGCGTTCATGCGGGAGCACGATGCCAAGTTCGCGGGCGGGCCTGTTCACACGAACCCGGGCGCCCCCAATACGCCCTTCATTCGCCAGGGGAAGGTCGGCGGATGGCGGCAGGAGCTGGACGCGCGGGCCGTGAGCGAGTTCCAGGAGGCGTGCGATCGCCGGCTGCGCGGCCTCGGCGAAGACATGTTCCGGGTCCTGTCGGGACGGGAGCCCGGGAAAGCGAACCCGCGCTTTGACGATGCCGCCGTCGGCAGCCTCTCCTACGTCAGCCAGTAGGGAGGCGTGCCGCATACCGGAGCCTGAAAAACGCTGTTGTTTTGCGGGTCCGGCATCACGCGGAGCCGGCGGGAAGAAAAACGGAGGCCGCAGAGAACGGACTGACGTCTCTGCGGCCTCTCTCTTTCTCCGCGGCTCCCCGTGAGGCCGCGTTTGCACGCTCCCGCTGCCGGTCCCGCTACTCCGGATCGGACTCGGTGAGATACTCCTCGAACAGGCGGACGGCGCTTTCGACGTCGCGCGGGTCCACGGCTTCGAACGGGGAGTGCGAGTAGCGGATGGGGGGCGCCACCAGCAGCGTCTCCATCCCCTGCCGCACCAGGTGCGCGCCGTCGCTCGAGTAGTGGTAGAGGACCACGTCCTGCACCGGGATCTCGTGCTTTTCCGCCATCGCGCGCAGCTCGCCGATCAAGCGACGCGAGTAGTGCACGGACGAGTCGCGATGGACGAGCGCCGGCCCGCCGCCCAGCCGCACCGGCATATGCGCCTCGGCTGTCGTGGGGATGTCGCCCGCCAGCCCGTTGTCGATGATGAAGCCCACGTCGTACTGCCGGCCGTCGCGCGCCAGGCTGCCGGCGCCCACCATCCCGATCTCCTCCTGCACCGTGAGCGCGAGGGTGATGTCGAAGCGTGGCTTGCGCTCCGCCAGCCGCCGCGACAGCTCCACCAGCACGGCGACGCCCAGCCGGTCGTCCATCGCCTTGCCGACCAGGAGCCGGCCCACGCGCTGGATGCCGGGGTCCCACACCATCCGCGTCCCCACGTGAATGCCGTGCTCCGCCGCCTCTTCGGCCGTCATCCCGATGTCGACGAACAGGTCGTCCCACGTCAGGCGCGTGCGGTCGCGCTGCTCGGGAGTGAGCGCGTGGCCCGTCGTCGTCGCCAGGATGCCGGGGACCTCGCCGCCGTCCGCCAGGATGCGGAAGCGCTGGCCCAGGAAATAGGGAAAGGAAAAGACGTCGCGCTCGCCGGGAAGGACGCGCAGAAAGCCGTCGGGCGTGATGGAGCGCACGATCATCGACAGCTCGTCGGCGTGCGCGGCCAGCAGCACGCGCGGGCCGGGGCCGGGGATGTGCAGGAACAGGTTGCCCACGGGGGTGCGGAAAACCTCGCCGCGCCCCTCCCACTGTTCCGCCACCCACGCCGTCACTGCCTCTTCCTGCCCGGTGGGTCCGGGCAGCTCGCACAGCGTACGCAGCAGCTCTTCCATGCGTCCGGCCTCCTCGGCCGCGGGCGCCTGCCAGCGCGGGCCGCGTGCGTGCGGCTGCGCCTCGGTGAACGCCTGGTACGCGCCGGCTTCCGGCCGCGCGTCGGGGGCGGTGTCCCGGGTCCTGAAGTCGCTCATCTATCCGTTTCCTTCGGTATGCCGGTTGTCCCGTCCACCCGCCCGATCCCCTGCGCCAGGTAGCTGCGCGAAAGCTCCACGTAGTGCGCCGCGCTGGTCTGTATCCACCGCAGGGATTCGCCCTGCAGCTCCTTCTTCGCCACCGCCGGCGTTCCCGCGGCCAGCGTCCGCGCCGGCACGGTGCCGTTCTGCGAGACGACGGCCCCCGCTGCGATCAGCGCCTCGTCGCCCACGGTCGCCTTCTGCAGCACCACCGCGTTCATCCCGATCAGCGCGCTGCGTCCCACGGTGCAGCTCTCCAGGATGGCCCCGTGCCCGATCGTAACGTCGGGGCCAATCAGCGTGGGACCCTGTCTGCTAACGTGCAGCACCACGTTGTCCTGCACAGAGGTGCGCGCCCCGACGCGGATCTCGAACTCCGGCTCGTCCCCGCGGATCACCGCGCCGAACCAGACGCTGGCTTCCTCTTCGACCGTCACGTTGCCGATGATCACGGCGTTCGGCGCAATGAACGCGGTGGGGTGGATGCGGGGATGGATCCCGGCGAAGGGGAGGATGACGGCCATCAGTCCCGCTCCGCCAGAATGCCGGCCAGCCGCGCCCCGTCCACGTTGCCCCCCGTGAGAATGACGGCCGCGGGGCCGTCGATTCGCTCGATGGCGCCTTGCAGCAGCGCGGCCACCCCCACCGCCGCCGATCCTTCCGCCACGATCCCCTCCTCCTGAAAAAGCAGGCGCATGGCGCGCCGCACCGCCGCCTCCGTCACCAGCACCAGGCCGTCCAGCACCTCGCTGGCCAGCGCCAGTCCCGACTCGTCCACGTCCCCCTCCAGCCCCTCGCACAGCGTCGGCCCGTAGGGTGGGGAGACGACGCGCCCGGCGGCCAGCGACGCTTTCATGGCGGACGTCGCCTCCGTCTGCACGCCGATCACGCGGGTGCCGCTCCCCATCGCCCGCGCCACGATCCCCACGCCGCCGGAGATCCCCCCGCCGCCCACGGGGACCACGAGGGTCCGCACTCCGGGCAGCTCCTGCACGATCTCCAGCCCGACCGTCCCCTGTCCCGCCACGACGGCGGGGTCGCTGAAGGCGTTGATGAAGCACGCCCCCGTCCGCGCCGCGAACGCCTCCGCCGCGTGGTGCGCGTCGTCGTACCCGCCCGGCACCTCGCGAAGGTCCGCGCCGTAGCGGGCGATGCGCTGCTTCTTGGCCTCAGGCGCGCTGGCGGGGACGAAGACGACGGCCGGCGCCAGCCCGGCGAGCGACGCCGCCAGCGCCACCCCCTGCCCGTGGTTCCCCGCCGACGCCGTCACCAGCCCCCGCGCCCGCGCCTCCGCCGGCAGCGTGGCGACGGCGTTGAAGGCGCCGCGCAGCTTGAACGAGCCGGTGCGCTGCTGCGTCTCCAGCTTGAGCCAGACCTCCGCACCCGCCCGCTCCGAGAGCCATGCCGAGCGCTCCAGCGGCGTCCTCCGGGCGACGCCTTCCAGCCGGCGCGCGGCGGCCAGCACGTCCGCCAGGGTGGGAAACGCCGTCTCCGGCGCCGCGGATTCCCTTTCCATCGTCCCGGTCCCCGCGCCCCGGGAATGGAACGTGCGGACGCGCGCGCCGTTCACGGCAGGCGGAAGGTGGCGGTGCGCTCCACCGGGCGGTCGCTCGACGTAAGGCGGGCGACGGCGGTGAACTCGCCGCGCGTTCCCGGCGGCCGCGTCCACCGTTCGCCGAAGGTCCACGTTTCCCCCGGCGCCAGCGTCACGGTGCGCACGGCCTGGGTAAAGCTCATCTGCTCCGACCAGCGCCACGCCACGGCCCCCCCGCCCGCGGGGCGCACGGCGAAGTCGTACGACTGGCCGCTGGGAAAGGTGAAGGACACGGGGGCGGCGGACGGGTTGGTCACCTGCAGGGTGAAGCGCACGGTGTCGCCCGTCTCCACCCGCAGCGACGACACCAGCGCGTCGGATTCCACGGTCGGGAGCATTCCGTCCGGCGGCGGGGGCGGCGTGCACGCGGCCGCCAGCAGGCCGGCGGCCAGCAGCAGCGGCAGGGTGCGTCGGCGCGGGAAGGAATGGCTCATCGGGTCGGGTGACGGGGTTCCGGTACATCACGTGAAGCGAACGTTCGTCCGCGTTCCATCACTCTGGACCGGCAAATTAGACGCCAGCGAGAATCGGCGTCAAGCAAGCCGTTCGCCGCCGCCGCGACCGGCTTGGGAAATTTTTCACAAGCGGGCCCCGATGTGCTTGCGAAAAATTTCACAAGCTCCTATATTGGGCTCGCCAACACCCCTCCGGGCCCGGAAAGACGCGGAAATGAAAGCGAATTCGCCGGGACCGGCAGGGCGGAAGGGAGGCGGGCAGGACCCGGCGCAGCTGGCCGGGATCGGGCTGCAGTTCGCCATCGTGCTGGTCGCCTTTCTGCTCGGGGGAAACTGGCTGGACCGCCGGCTGGGCACGGCGCCCTGGCTGCTGCTGGCGGGGGTGTTCCTGGGGTTCGGGCTGAGCGTGTTCTGGATGTACCGCCGCCTGATGGCCGGAAACCGGGAGGACCGGTGAAGCGCGGGACGATGCTGGCGGCCGCCGTGGTGCTGGTGGTGGGGGCCCTGGTCTATTCGATCGGACTGGCGCTCGCGCCGGCCGACGGGCGGGGCTCGCTGGCGGTGGGGGTGCTGACCGCGGTCGCCTTTCAGCTGCTGGTGCTGGCCATTGCCGCCCTGGTCTTTCCGAAGAACGCGCTGGCGGCGTACGGCGTGGGAATGCTGGGCCGGCTGCTGCTGGTGATCGTGGCCGCGCTGGTGATGGTGCCCGCGGCGCGCCTGCGGCCCGAGCCCTTTCTGTATTCGCTGGTGACGGTGCTGTTCGCAACCACACTGCTGGAGCCGGTCGTCATGGCGGCCGGTGCACGAAACCCGAAAGGTCGATGATCTCCACGATTGCAGTCCTCGTTGCCCTCGCGGGCGCCCCGCAGCAGGCGGAGCCCGTGCACGCGCCGGCGGCCGCCCAGACGCAGGGCGCCGCGGAGACGCACGCGGCCGACGCCGCGGCGGTCGAGGTCATGGGCGGCACGCAGGAACACGGCGCCGAAGCCGGCCATGGCGAGGCGGCCGCCGCCGAGGGGCACGGCGAGTCGATCGACTTCATGCACCACATCCAGGACTCGCGCGAGTGGGAGCTGCCCTTCGGCGCGGTGGTGCACTTTCCCGCCGCGGGCTCGTGGATGCTGGGTCCGATCGACGTGACCCCCACCAAGCACGTCCTCTTCCTGGGGATCGCCGGCCTGCTGACGCTCCTTACGCTGCTGAGCGGCGCGGGGATGGCGGCGCGGGCGCAGGCGGGGCGCACCACGGGCAAGCGCCACAACCTCATCGAGGCGATGGTGCTGTTCGTCCGCAACGAGGTGGTGATGCCCAACATCGGGCACGGCGGCGAAAAGTTCGCGCCCTTCATCATCACCCTGTTCTTCTTCGTGCTGTTCAGCAACCTGCTGGGGCTGATCCCCTACGGCTCCACCGCCACCGCCAGCTTTTCGGTGACTGCGGCGCTGGCCGTGATGACGATGCTCGTGGTGGAGATCGGCGGGCTGGTCGCGATGGGGCCCAGGCACTACTGGCACACCATCTGGTTCGTGCCGCAGGGCATGCACCCCGTAGCGGGAAACCTGATGGCGTTCGCGCTGATGCCCATCGAGCTGGCCGGCAAGATTGCCCGCCCGTTCGCGCTGGCCGTCCGCCTGATGGCGAACATGACCGCCGGCCACATCGTGCTGCTGGCCATCACCTCGCTGATCTTTGTGTTCGGCAGCTGGTTCATCGCGCCGTTCCCGGTGGTGATGGGCGTGGCGATCTCGTTCCTGGAGCTGTTCGTGTGCTTCCTCCAGGCGTTCATCTTCGCCATGCTGGCCAGCGTGTTCATCGGCCTGGTGCGGCACGCGCACTGAGGAAAAGAAGGGGACAGGGAACAGGGTACAGGTTACAGGGGAGGCAACTTCCCGATGCCTGGCCGGCCTGGCCTCGACGGATGGAGAAGGGAAGGGGAAGAGCGGTAGAGCATGAGGATCAGGTCCTGTAACCTGTCCCCTGTACCCTGTCCCCTCGCAGCAGTCCCGGGTCGCGGCGGACCCGACCTAACACCGCCGCCGGCGAAGGCGCGCTCCACCTTCGTCGTACAGTACCCGGGAGATGGGCGCCCGGGGAGGACGCGCGGCGAAAGCCGACCAGGCGTCCGCGGCCCGCTAGGCGGGTCCGCGCGAGCAGTGCCCGAGACGAACGACCTTTTTGACGGAGATACACAGATGCTGCTTCAGGAAACCGCCAACGCGCTGCAGGGTGGCCTGCTGGGCGCCGGCCTGGGTGCCGGCCTGGCCGTGATCGGCGCCGGCCTCGGCATCGGCATGATCGGCCGCGGCGCCACCGAGGGCATGGCCCGCCAGCCCGAGATCGCCGGCACCATTCAGACCGGCGCGCTGATCCTGGCCGCCTTCGTGGAGGGCGCCGCGCTCTTCGCGATCGTGGTGATGTTCATGATCCAGGGGAAGTTCTAGACTGGACCAGGCCCCCGCGGGCGTACCGCGGGGGCTGCCCGGACCCTTCTTTACCGATAGATCAGCCCATGCGTCGCTCGCTCTTCGCCCTTACGGCCCTCGTCCTTCTCGGCGCCACGCCGCTCCTTGCACAGGAGCACGGCGAGGGCGGCGGAGGCGGCGGCCTGCTTTCGGTCAACCCGGGGCTCTCCTTCTGGACGCTCGTCATCTTCCTGATCGTCCTGGCGATCCTCAGCAAGGCCGCGTATCCCAAGATCCTGGGCGCCGTCGAGGCCCGCGAGGCGCACATCGCGCAGCTCACCGAGGCCGCCGAGCGCGACCGCGAAGAAGCCGCCGCCCTGGCCGCCGAGAACCGGCGCCTGGTGGAGGAGACGCGTGCCCGGGTGCACGGCGCCGTTGAAGAGGCGCGCGGCCAGGCCGAGAAGATGCGCGCCGAGATGATGGACGCCGCCAACCGCGAGCGCCAGGAGATGCTGGAGCGCGCCCGCCGCGACATTGCCAGCGAGCGCGAGATGGCGCTCGACACGGTGCGCCGCGACGCGGTGGTGCTGGCGATGGCCGCCGCGGAAAAGCTGGTGCGCCGCAACCTGGACTCGGAAGACAACCGCCGGCTGGTGCAGGAGTCGCTGGCGCAGATGATCGCGCAGCCGGCCGCGAGGGCCTGAGCCGTGCGCGCCGAGATCATCGCCCGCAACTACGCCGAGACGCTGCTGACCCTGGCCGAGCGCCAGGGCCCCGCGGCGCTGGAGGAGTTCGGCGCGGCGCTGGACGACCTGGCGGCCATGCTGGACGGCGACGCCCGCACCCGCCAGTTCCTGGACACGCCGCGCGTGCGCCCGGAGCAGAAGAAGGAGGCGCTGCGGCAGGCGCTGGAAGGCCGCGCCCCCGAGATGTTCGTGCGCTTCGTGATGGTGCTGGTGGACAAGCGCCGCCAGTCGCTGCTCCCCGAGATCGCGCAGGCGTACCGCGCGCTGGTGGACCAGCGGATGGGGCGCGCCCGCGTGGACGTCACCATCAGCCACGCCCCCGACGACGCGCTGCAGGCGGAGATCCAGAAGGCGCTCGAGGCACAGCTGGGGCGCACGGTGATTCCCACCTACCGCGTGGATCCCGAGCTGCTGGGCGGCATGGTGCTGCGCCTGGGCGACGAGATCCTGGACGGCTCCGTCCGCAGCCGCGCATCGGCGCTGCGCCGCCGGCTGATGGAGAGCACCATGCCCGCGGTCGTGGACGGTAGCGTCGCCGCGGTGTAACGGCGCAGGAAGGCCGCCGAGAGACCCTCGGCACTAGGCACCAGGCACTTTCTTTTTCGGCAGGCCAACTCCAGCGGCGCGCTGGACCCTGATAGAGCGAGGACAACGATGGCGACGGCGGATACCCAGCTTCGCGCAAGCGAGATCAAGAACGTGCTGCTCGGCGAGATCGAGCGGTACGAAGACGTTCTGCAGGCCGAGCAGGTGGGCTCGGTGCTCGAGGTAAAGGACGGCATCGCGCGCGTCTACGGCCTCCAGGGCACCATGGCCAGCGAGATGCTCGAGTTCACCGCCAGCGAGACGGGGCAGACCGTCATCGGGCTGGCGCTGAACCTGGAAGAGGACAACATCGGCGCGGTGGTGCTGGGCGACTGGACGCTGCTGCACGAGGGCGACGCCGTGCGCCGCACCAGCCGCGTGCTCGACATCCCCGTGGGCCCCGGCTACCTGGGCCGCGTGGTGAACCCGCTGGGCGAGCCCATCGACGGCAAGGGCCCCATCGCCAGCGTGGCCCGCCGCCAGGTGGACATCGTGGCGCCGGGCATCGTGCTGCGTAAGCCGGTGGGCGAGCCCATGCAGACGGGCCTCAAGGCGATCGACGCCCTGATCCCCATCGGCCGCGGGCAGCGCGAGCTCATCATCGGCGACCGCGGCACGGGCAAGACGGCCATCGCCATCGACACCATCATCAACCAGAAGGGCCAGGGCGTCATCTGCGTGTACGTCGCCATCGGCCAGAAGGCGTCGACGGTGGCGGGCGTGGTGAAGCGGCTTACGGACGCGGGCGCCATGGACTACTCCATCGTGGTCGCGGCGACGGCGTCCGACCCGGCCCCCATGCAGTACATCGCGCCGTACGCGGGCACCGCGCTGGCCGAGTACTTCATGTACACCAAGAACGAAGAGGGCAAGGGCGCGCCCACCCTCTGCGTGTACGACGACCTGTCCAAGCAGGCCGTGGCCTACCGCCAGATGTCGCTGGTGCTGCGCCGCCCCCCGGGCCGCGAGGCGTACCCGGGCGACGTGTTCTACCTGCACAGCCGCCTGCTGGAGCGCGCGGCCAAGCTGAGCGACGCCGAGGGCGGCGGCTCGCTGACGGCGCTGCCGATCATCGAGACGCAGGCCGGCGACGTGTCGGCGTACATCCCGACGAACGTGATCTCCATCACCGACGGGCAGATCTTCCTCGAGTCGAACCTGTTCTACTCCGGCGTGCGCCCCGCGGTGAACGTGGGCATCAGCGTGTCGCGAGTGGG
>DASTVC010000838.1:0-2590 GCA_035759295.1 Longimicrobium sp.
AGGTCCGACATGCTCCATCTCCTGATCGGGTGCGTACGGCTGGTTCCCGCGTGGTGTCGGGAGATGTCAGGCTTGGGGCAAGACTTGTTCCCGCAACGAGATACAGGATGTCTCCCCACGCGCGGTGCAGCGATTCCCTGATTGCGGAAGAGCACCGATCTTGCGTAAGATTGTCCCCGGTGACGCGACCGCGACAAGGGTGTTGCGCGACCCGTGCACCACGCATAGTTTCGGAGGTGGAGCCGCGCGAACCGGGCAGCCCGACAGGCGGACTGCACCGTGCCCGGTGGTCAGGAAAGGAGGTGGGCCCTTGAAAATCTGTGACCTCGTTCAGGACCCCGCCGCGACGCTCCGCTTTCGGAACGCCCTTGCAGCACGCATGCTGCACGGGCGTTTTTCGTTTCCCGCTTTAGCAGGAGGCTGAGATGCTCGATTCCGGGATGATCAACAAGATCCAGAAGGCCAAGGACTACGCCTCGGAACCAGAGCGCATTCACTTCCAGAAGCTGGAAGTGGAGTTCGACGGGCGCAACGGAAACCACAACGTGGGCTTCCAGGAAGGTCACTGGCATTGCGACTGCGATTACTTTCAGCACCACCACACCTGCAGCCACACCATGGCCATGGAGCGCGTGCTGGGCGTGATGGCCCCCGCGGAGGTCGCCTGAGCGTGCCGGCCTGAGCCGTCCCCCCGCCGCAACCCGGCGGGAGCATCCGCAAACCATGATCGCCGCGGGAGAGACAGACTCTCCGGCGGCGATCGAGCTTTCGGACGGGAGAGTGCGTGAGTGCGTGAGTGCGGAAGTGCGGGAGTGCGGGAGTGCGACGGCCGCCGCAGTGAGATGAGCGGCGAATGAGCGGATAAATCCGCTGCTGGGAAAGCGATAAGCCCCGTCATGGTTCGCCAAGGCTCACCAGGACGGGGCTTCAACTGCCAAAACAACCAGGGCTCCTCCGAAGACGACAGAGGGCCACCATGAACTGCGGCCCGTCCCCCGCGAGCAGTTGAAGCCCCGTATCGGCGACGCGTCAGCGGCGCCGTTACGGGGCTTGTCGCTGTTCCAGCAGCGGGTTTACCCGCTCATCCGGCTAACCCGCTCATCCCCTCACCCGCGCCTGCGCCCGGTCGCTACGGTGCCTTCGCCGGCGCGCCGGCTGCGGGGCGCACGCTATCCGGCGCGGTGGCGCCGCTGGTGGCGGGGGGCGGGGTGGGCGCCACGCCGCCGCCGGCCACCGAGTCGCGCCCGTCCAGCTGCTCCAGGTGAATGGTGGTGTCCACCACGATCCCCATCCGGGCCGCCTCTTCGGGCGAGAGCGCCTTGGCCTCGGTCTCCACCTGCTGCGCCGACATCCCGTCCTCCCACTGCGTGTTGGCCGTATCCATCTTCACGGCCCCGCGCTCCCCGGTGCCGCCGCGACCCGGACACGCGGCCAGCACCAGGCACGCGGCCGGAAAGAGCACGGGCAGCAGACGGCGCAGGATGGGCTTCGGCATGGTTGCACTCCGAACTGTGTAGGCCAGGAAAAAAAGATCGAGATCTCGGCGAGCGGGCGTCAGGCGCGCGGCCCGTCGCCCTCCAGAAAGTCGCGGACGCGCTCCCACACCTCGCCGGCGCGCTCCCAGTGCGGCAGGCCGCCCGTGGGCAGCCCCACCACCTGCACGTTGGGGCGGCCGTCCAGCTCCGGCAGGCGGTCGTAGCTCTCCTGGCGGCGGCTTTCCACCGTGCCGTGCACCACCAGCACCGGCTGTCGCAGCCGGCGGAAGGTGTCCGCCGCGTCGCGCGGGAACATCCGCCCGCTCAGAAAGTCGTCCAGCGGGAACGCCGCGCCGTCCATCCGCGACGTCTCGGCCCCGAACTCCACGAACTCCTCGGGCACCCCGAACTCCGGGGTGAACAGGTTCTCCTCCGCGAACCGGTACAGCGCCTCGGGCGTCGTGAGCCGGTCGTAGAAGGCGCGCTGCACGCCGGGGAGGGTAAAGAGCAGCCGCGACCAGATGCGCGGGATGGCGGGCGGGTCCTTCCCCAGCCCGGCCGGCTCGATGGCCGCCAGCGCGTGGACGAGATCCGGCCGGCGCCGCGCCACCTCGGCCGCGTACGCCGCGCCCAGCGACAGGCCGATCACGTCCGCGCCGCCGGCGGGGCGCACCACGCGCTCCAGAAAGTGCTGCAGCTGGTCTTCCATCAGCCCGGGGTCGTACGCCAGCTCCGGGCGGTCGCTGTGGCCGAAGCCCACCCACTCCAGCGCGTACAGCGGGCGCTGGGTGTGCTTGCGAAAGGCGCGCACCAGCGGCCGCATCTCGTGCGCGCTGGCCACGGCGTTGATGGAGTGCAGGAACACCACCGGCCGCCCCGTGCCCTCGCGCACGTAGTAGGCGTAGTGTACGTCGCCCCACTTCTGGTACTGGATGGGAAGCCCCAGCGCGTTGGGCAGCTCCGTCACCGGACGCCGCCGCGCGCGCCGCGCGCCGAACACGTACATGGCGTAGGCGGCGGCCGCGGCCGCGCCCAGGCCGGCGGCCGCGCGCCGCGGCGTCACCAGCGGCTTCTTCCCCTTTTCCTCGTCCCTCGGCCCCTCGTCTCGGTCCGCC
>DASTVC010000839.1:0-14624 GCA_035759295.1 Longimicrobium sp.
CCCCCCGTCGGACGCCAGCGTGATCCGTTTCGCCGAACCGGGATCCCTGCCCCACCCTCAACCTCCCCCGGCAGTTTCGGGGGAGGTCGGCCGGTGGTGCCGGCCCGGAGGGGGCCCTGCACGGGATCCGCCGAACCACTCCAAACCCGTCCGCCTGGCCCAGAATGCCGTACAGCCCCGCCCCTGGGTGGCGAGGCTGCACGCGAATCCATCTCCATCCCGTGAACCGCCCGGCCCGCACCTCCCGGCCGGACGGCTCACGTCTCTGTCACCTTGTCACCCCGTCACCTTGTCCCCGTGTCCTAGTAGCCGGGGTTCTGGGTGATGTTCGGGTTCGACAGCAGCTCCGACGCCGGGATCGGGTACAGGTTCAGGTGGTCGCCGACCGACTTGCCCGCCGGAACGCCGCCCTTGTAGTTCCAGATGTACGAGCCGCCCGTGAACCGCCCGAAGCGGATCAGGTCCGTGCGGCGCTGGGCCTCCCACAGCAGCTCCCGGCCGCGCTCCGCCAGGATGAAGTCCGTCGTGAGCTGCGCCTGGGTGATGTTGCCGCTGGCGTTGCCGTACGCGCGCGTGCGCAGGGCGTTCACGTACCCCAGCGCCGTCGCCAGGCTGCCGCCGCCGCCGCGCAGCACCGCCTCGGAGTAGATCAGGTACGCGTCCGCCAGGCGGAACATGGGGAAGTCGGTGTCGGGGAAGTCGCCGTGGCTTCCCGCCTGCCCCGTGGAGGTGACGTTGCGGTACTTGGGCGCGCCCACGCCCTGCGTGAAGTTGCTCACGTCCGTGATCGTCGTGCTGCTCTGCATCACGAAGTACGACGCGCGCTGGTCGCCCGCCCCGTACAGGCCGTAGACCTCGGGGCGCAGCCGCAGCCCCCACCAGCCGCCGCTCAGGCCGTAGCTGCCGGCGTTCATGTCGCCGCCCACCGCCGCGTGGGCCAGGAACGTCATCCCGCCCCAGGTGCGCGTGTGCTGCCCGTCGAACGGCACCGGGAAGATGATCTCGGGCGACAGGTGGTTGTCGGCCAGGAACAGGTGCTGGTAGTTATCGTCCAGCTGGTACTGCCCGGAGTTGATCACCGCCTCCGCCGCCGCGCGCGCCTCGGCCCAGCGGGGGGTGCCCGTGTAGACCGCCGCGTTCAGGTAGACCTTGGCCAGCAGCATCTGCGCGGCGCCCTGGTCCGCGCGGCCGTACTCCGCCTGCCCGATGGCCGGCAGCTCCGGCATGATGTCGGTGAGCTCCGACACCACGAAGGCGTAGATCTCGGCGCGCGTGGCCTGCGGGGGCGGCGCCACGCCCTCGTGGTTCAGCTCCGTCACCAGCGGAATGGGGCCGTAGATGTCCATCCCGTGCCAGTAGCTCAGCGCGCGAAGGAAGCGGGCCTCGGCGCGGTACTGCTGGATGTCGGCGCGAAGGTCGGCGCTCACGCCGCGCTCGGAGAGCTTGCCGTCCTCCGTCTCGCGCATGAACTCGTTGGCCAGCGCGACCTGGAAGAAGATGCGGTAGTACAGCGCCGCGATGAACTGGTTGGACGTGCCCCACTGCATGGTGTTCATCTCGGGGAGCCCGGCGTCGCCCCACGCGATGATGGCCTCGTCCGTGGGCAGCTCCTGCAGCTGCCACAGCTGGCGAAGGTACTGCGAGAACCCCTCGTCGATCCCCTGCACGTCGCGGTCGCCGTCCGGGCCGCGCTGGCCGGTCACCGACAGGCCGCCGTACAGCTTGGCCAGGAAGGCCCGGTACGAGGCGGGGTCGGTGAACGCCGTCCCGGCGTTCACCGTGCTCTTGGGCTGGGTGGTCAGGTCCGTGCACGCGGCCGCGCCCGCCAGCAGGCCGGCGGCCAGCACCAGAACCGTGCAAGCTCTTCTGGTCATCGCTCTGTCACTCCTTGGATGGGTACGCATGCTCAGAACCCGATGGTCAGGCCGGCCGTGAAGGTGCGGCTGCGCGGGTAGATGGTCAGGTCGATCCCGTTCAGCCCCGCCTCGGGGTCCACGCCGCTGTAGTCGGTGATCGTGAACACGTTCTGTACGGTGCCGTAGACGCGAAGGGATTCAAAGCCGCGGCGCGCGGGCACCGTGTACCCCAGCGTCAGGTTGTCCATCCGCACGAACGATGCGTCCTCGAGGTACACGTCGCTGAAGAACTGCGCCGTGCGGAAGTTCGTCTCCAGCACCGAGCTGTGCAGGTTGGTAAGCCCGCCCGCCTGGTTCAGCACGTCGTACCACCCCTGGGCGCTCGCCAGGTTGTTGTACACGTAGTTGCCCATGTGCGCCCGGACCGTAAAGCCCAGGTCGAACCCGCGGAAGCCGAACTGCGAGGTGTGGCCCAGGATCCAGCTGGGCGTGGGCGAGTGGTTGATCACGCGGTCCTCCTGCGTGATCTTGCCGTCGCCGTTCTGGTCCACGTACAGGTCGTCGTCGTCGATGTCGCCGTCACCGTCGTCGTCGGCGTACACCGGCCTGCCGCTGGAATCGCGCTTGTGGGTGTACACCCGGAACGAGTTGAAGGCGTTGCCCGGCTGCAGCACCTGGATGGTGCTTCCCACACCGCCCGCGATCTCACCCACCGGGATCTGCTCGCCGCCGCCGCCAAAGGGGTTGATGGCCAGCAGCTCGTTCTTGTTGGTGCTGGCGTTCAGCACGGCGTTCCACGTAAGCCCGCCGCCGGCACCGTCACCCTGCAGCACGTCGGCCTTGATGCTGAACTCCAGGCCGGTGTTGCGCACGCTGCCGATGTTGGTGGTCACGAAGTTGGACACGTACGTCCCCGCCGCAACCGGCACCGTGAAGATCAGGTCGTCGGTGTCCTTGGTGTAGTAGTCCACCGCGCCGGTAATGCGGTCGTTCAGGAATCCGTAGTCCACACCCAGGTTGATGGAGGTCGTTTCCTCCCACCGGATGGTGGGGTCGACCGCGCTGGGGCGGATGGTGGTGATGAACTCGTTGCCGAACTGCACCTGGCTGAACTGGTCGCCGATGCGGTAGCTGGGCACGTACAGGTAGTTGCCGAAGAACTGGTTGCCGTTCACGCCCCACGACGCGCGCAGCTTGAGGTCCGACAGGAACTCGAAGCGGTCCATGAACGCCTCTTCGCTCAGGCGCCAGGCCACCGCGGCCGCGGGGAAGTTGCCCCAGTGGTTCTCCGGGCCAAAGCGCGAGCTGCCGTCGCGGCGCACGCTCAGCGTGAGCAGGTAGCGGTCGGCCAGCGTGTAGTTGAGGCGGGCGAAGAACGAGGCCAGCCGGCTTTCGTCGATGTCGATGCGCGACACGTTCTCGGCCGCCACGGGAATGCCGTTGGTGCCCAGCAGGTCCGTGCTCAGGCCGCGCGCGTAGAAGTACGGGCGGTCCTCGCGCGTGCTCTCGTACGAGTAGCCGGCCGTGGCGTCGATGTCGCTGTTCCAGCGCTCGATGCGCCCCGCGTAGTTGGCGAAGGCGTCGATCACCCCCGTCGTCGACGACGGGTTGCTGCGGTCCACGAAGCCCGTGGGGCACGGCGGATCCGTCGGCGCGCGCGTGCACGGCACCCGGTTCTCCACCTGCGACTGCAGGATGCTGGGATAGAAGTGGCGCCGCTCCGACTTCACCACGTCATACCCGCCGCGCACCGTCGCCGAGAGCCCCGACAGGAAGGGGAGCTGGTAGCGTCCCTCCAGGTTCGCGATGCTGCGGAAGGTGGTGCCCTGGTCCTCCACCAGCGCCAGCTCGGCCAGCGGGTTGTTGGGGCCCAGCGGGAAGGTGCCGTTCTCGTAGAACGCGCCCGACGCCGTGCGCATGGGCTGCGTGGGGTCGAACGAGGTGGCGCTTCCCAGCACGCCGCCCGGGGTGAACACGTCGCTGGTGCGGGCGCCGCGCAGGCTGGCGCGCAGGCTGAGCCGGTCGTCGAACAGGCGCTGCCCCAGGTTCAGGGCCGCCGACACGCGCTCCGTCTCCGACCCCTGCAGCACGCCCGACTGGTCCAGGAAGTTCAGCGACAGGCGGTAGTTCAAGGCGTCCGCCGTCCCCTGCACCGCCAGCTCGTGCTCCTGGCCCGTGGCGTCGCGCTCCACCGCGCTGCGCCAGTCGGTGTTGGCCGTGCCCAGAAAGCCCACGCGCGCCGGCGCGTACTGCGTGACCGCCGCGCGGAACTGGTCCGCGCTCAGCAGCTCCGGCTCGCGGGTGATCACGCTGGTGCTCACCGAGCTGCCGTACTGGAACGACGGGCCGGCCTCCGTCCCCGTCTTGGTCTCGATGATGATGACGCCGTTGCTGCCGCGCGACCCGTAGATGGCCGTCGACGCCGCGTCCTTCAGCACCGTTACCCGGGCGATGTCGTCGGGGTTGATGAAGTTGAGCGGGTTGCGTCCCGCGCTCAGCCCGCCGCCCGGGGGCAGCGGCACGCCGTCCACCACGAAGAGGGGCTCGTTGCTGGCCGTGGCCGAGGCGCCGCCGCGGATGCGGATGGCCGACCCGCCGCCGGGCTCGCCGCTGGTCACCACCTGCACGCCGGCCACCTTGCCCTGGATGAGCTGGTCGGGGCTCACGATGCGGCCGGTGTTGAACTCCTCCTCCGTGACGCCCTGCACGGAGCCGGTCACGTCGCGCACCCGGCGCTCGCCGTAGCCGATGGCCACCACGTCCTCCAGCAGCAGCGCCTGCGCCGCCACGGCCAGGTCTACGGTGGCCGTCTGGCCGGCGGCCACCGTCACCTGCCGGGTCACCGTGCCGTAGCCAAGGCGGGTGGCGCGCAGGGTGTGGGTGCCCGCGGGCACGCCGCCCACCGCGTAGCGTCCGTCCAGCCCCGTTACCGCGGTGCGCTCCGCGACGCTCACCGTAACGCCCGCCAGGGGCTCCGATGTGCCGCCTTCCGTCACTCGCCCTGCGACCGTACCGGTGCCTTGCGCGCTCAGACCGGCCACCCCCAGGAGGCCGGCGACGAGCGCGAGGAATAGCTGACGACCGAGTGCCATGGCTCTGACCTCACTGGGTGGGTGTGTACATCATCCCCGCCTCGCGCGTGCGTGCGCGTACGGGCGGGGTGGTGCTGGGTAGTGCCGCCGGGGGACGAGGCACGCCGCGGGGGCGGCGGGCACGGCCTGTTCGGCGGAAAAACCGGCGCGCGCCCTCCCGTATCGGGCAGATCCGCGGACCGGGGGATGCGTTTGTCAAAATTTCGAACTAATCCTGCGCGGCGTCCGGCCGGGGTGCCGTGCAGGGGCCTGCGTTGCTGCGATTTATATTGTTAACAAACCCGACAAATACGGCACGACGGAGGAGCGCTTGCTGTGCCTGCCTGGTTGACTGCGGGACACCCCTGGATTGCGGGACGGGGCTGCAGGGACTCGGATGTGATTGGTTGAACGATTGGTATCGTAATCTGCCAAACTCACTCTGTCAACAGCTTCACGCACCTCCCGCGGCCAAACTGTGACCGTCGCGTGATGCACCCCCGCCTCTCCACGCGCCATTTGTTCCCCAGCGATTACGCCGTAGAATCGATGGTGGTAACGTTTCCCATGGAGGATACTCAAAGCTTGTTCAAGGTGGTCCGGGAGCAGGATTCGGAAGGAACTCTTCCAATTTAGTGGGAGCCGAGCTCCCGGCACTGATGGAGTAGCCCGATGAATCCGGCCGCCAATGCTCGACATCAACATGAAGTTGAGCTGGCACGAGGGGAAAGGGGGAAGAAAACCGCGTCCCTCCACGTCTGCTGCTGGACCCGGCAGCAAAGGCGCCAGAGGCAGATTCAGCACGCCAGTACCGTGAGGCGCCGGCACGCACCACGATGGAGCGGGCTCCCCCACGAGCGAGAAGTGGGGGAGCCGCGGGAAGCCAAGATCCGTCAGCCCTCTCCCCAAGCCACCATGCACGCGTACGTGGCAACCGACGACGGTTCGATGAACGGTGGCACCGGGCTCGTGATTGCCACGGGACAAGAGAGAGTTCCAGTCGGTGTCGCATCGTGAGGGATGCGGCGCTGGGGCTGACCGCCGCCTGCGTGTCGCAGAAGGTCGTAGTAGAGATCGAAATGGGCTGCAAGCTTCGTTTCTCCACTCGGCGTTGGAGGCGGAATCCCGGGAGGAAGGTGAGCCAGGTCGTTTACCGGAACGTGCGCAAGGACCAACTCGATCGTGTCTTGTTCCGCAGGCGGCAGCGCAACCGTCCTGACGTCTGCGCTGTTGGTGGTGGACTGAAGACGCAGCACGGGGGTGGGATTCTGAATGTGCCACCGCAACACGTTGGTGAGCGCACGAGTGTCGGTGTGTAGCGTGCCCTGTTCGTCTTCCCATTCATACGTCCAGCTCGCCAGGGAGCAGTGCTCAGGTCCGGGCCTGCCCGCTGCGAGAAGCACCCTGGCACGATAGTTGGCTCCCGCGCCGGAAGTCGGAGCCGTGTGACCTTTGGAAAGAAGGGTCACGTTCAGAACGCCGTCTGGAAAGACTTGGCCGGGTGGGTTCGGTTGTCCTCCAATGCCAATCGTAACCTCCCAATTATCCAGATTGATGTAGCAGATCCCGACGGACGTAGGCGGGGTGGAAAACACGGGATCATCCACGCAGGGATACCCCTCCGGGTTGTCTTTGGCGATCCCGAAACCGAGCCGCGCGAGGTGTCCCATTTGGAGGCGATCCTTTGGCAGGAGCACGGTCGTCGCGCCGGTCCCGCCGGGCACCATGAGCAACGCTCCCGTCATGTGGACGATCAGCGTCACGTCATCCGCCGACGATGGTTGTGTCCCGGCTTTGGGCTGTTCCCCCACCTCGGTCTTGCGGTCACACGAAGTGAGGATCGCGCAAAATGCAAACGCCCCCACTCCCACCATCCGCCAGTTACGCATCCTGAGATCTCCATTCCACGGGTGATTCGACGCTGCGATGAACGGGTCCAGCGACACTTTGTTCGAGGGACAGGTTTTACATATTTCCTGACGGATGCCTACTCGGATTCGACACTTACGAGCCGCGTTCTCCGGCGGCCACCATGCAGGCGTAGGTGGCGACGGACCGTTCGCCTTTCGAGCGGCCGGAGATCGTGGTGATCACGACCTCGCACGCCGTATCCCGGGCCCCGACCAACTGGAGCGGCGGGCGGCGTTTTGTCTCGTTGGGGATTCCCGTCCCCGTCGCGGCAGAACGGCTCAGGAGATCGTAGTAGGGGTTGAAATGCGCCTTGGTCCCACCGCCGGGCTGCGTGCGACGCCCGGGAGGCAGATCCTTTCGATCGCCGGTGGGAACGTGGGCCAGAAGCACCCCCGTTACTCCCGGAAGCAAATCCACCGTGACCTTTCGGCTTTTTCGCGTGAAAACAAGCTGCGGCGACACGAGATTTCCGACCCGCCAGGTGACGACGTTGGCCAGCGAATCTTCGCGTGTTCCTGTCGCGTCCACGGGACGGTAGCGCCACCGGGCGAGCTTGCAGGAGGGTCCCAACTCGCCTGAGCGGAAGGCGACGCCCGCGCGGCGGCTGTCGTTGGCGCGGGGGAGGTACACGCGGTGCAGCCCGCCCGCGAGGACGGTGACGTTCAGCAATCCGCTGCGCTCCACGGGTGGAAGGTTCGTCGTGGTCGGGGGCTGGCCTCCCCCGCCAAAGCTGCCCAGCGTCCACCGGGTCAGGTCTACGTAGCAGATGCCTGCTCGCCTCGCCCGCTTGCCGAAGTCGCCCCCGACGCAGAGGTCGTCGAAGACGGGGTGCTCCCGCGGAATCCCGAAACCCAGGAGCGCTGCATGATCTCCCACACCCTTGGGCTTGGGCAGCACCACGTGCACGTCGTCGCCGGCCAGCAGGGGCGGAACGATCATCGCAAGTCCAGTGATCTGGAACACCACCGTCGAGGTGGCCGTTACCTGCGGGCCGCTCGCGGCCGGGAGCGCGACCGTCACGTCGCCGGAGGTAGCGTCGCCCCAGTCACACGAAGCCAGGAGGGTGCCGATGGCGAGAAACGTGATTCCCCGCCAGAGAGTGCTGATCTTCATGACGTTCGGCTCCATTAAACAGAGTGTCGAAGATACCTGCGCGGCTGAGCGGAAGAGCGTGGATGGGAACGATCACCTTCCGGCATAGCGGAAGCCGGCCCAGGCGGACGGGGTGCGCAACGCGGGATCGCTGGAGCGAAGCAGGGCCAGCTGGGCGGCGCGCAGGGCGCCGGGGCCGTCGCGGGTGCCGCTGTACTCCCCGTGGAACTGCGCCATCAGCGCCGCGGTGGCGCGGTCGTCCACCTCCCACGTACTGCCGACCGCGCCGCCGGCTCCCGCGGCGAGCAGCGCCCCGGACAGCCCGGCGAACCCGCCCGCGCGGCTGGTTCCGGAGCGGACGGTACGGCAAGCTGAGAGCACCACCAGCCGGACCCTGTGAAGATCCAGCCGAGCCAACTCGGACGCGGTGATCCTTCCGCCACCGCCACCGGGGGCCGGCGCGAGCACCAGGTACGAGCGCTCCGGGCGCTGGTCGTCGAACACGGCATGTCCCGCAAAGTGGACCACACCCGACTGCTCGAGAGCTGACTCCATCGCGGGACGCGTGGCTTGCGCACCCGCCAGCACCTCTGCACCCGGGTAGCTCATCCCGATCGTGCGGACCTCCTGCCGCGCGTGCGTGAGTCGCTCCAGCAGCGGGTGCTCGCGCCTGGCGTGGGCGGGGTCCGCTACGAGCACCACGCGATCAGCCGCATCCCGGGCAGGTTTCCTCCGCGCCTCGCGCAGGCTCACCGCGAAACGAATCGGCCGCTCCTCGACCAGATATCGGTCTCTGCGCGAATCGTACAGCGCCGCAAACGGGACCGCGGCGATCTCCCCGTCCGCCACCACCACCAGCGGCTCGGCACTTCCAAGTCCCGTCTGCACCGGCCGGATCAGCCAGTCGTAGAGGAGTGAGAGGGATGGACGCACCTCCGCCTCCGATGCACCACGCTGGAACTGGTTCTCCAACTCCCGGATGGTTCGGGCAAGCTGGATCGTATCGACCACCGTGCGGAACCCCTGCACCCGGCCGGAAGACACGGTCCAGGCGAGCAGGGTATCGGCGATGCGCGCGTACTCGACGGCAGTTTCCTGATCCAGCGCTCCCGCATCGTAATCGTCCGTCCGGCGTCCCGGGCTGGCGGAGGAAAGGGACGCTCGCGCACGGTCCATGTACCGCAGCGCGTCATCCTCCCGCCCTTCGGCGAGCGTAAGCAGAACGAGCCGGTCGACCACACCGCGGGCCGCATCGAACACCGCAGCTCGGCGCGGCTCCATTCCGATCGAATCGCGGCGCTGGTCCAGCAGCCGCACCGCAGACTCCAGGCGCCGGAGTGCCCCCGGACCGTCGCCGGCGGCCAGTCGTGCCTCGGCGCTGCCCACCAGCGCGGGGAGAACGCGGAATGGATAGCGGACGCGTGCGTAGTATGCCGCGGCGGAGTCCAGTTCCTGGGTCGCACTGCCCGGATCCGCGCGGAGAGAAAGAACGGCTTCGACTTCGCGCAGCTCAATGGCGAACCAGCGGCGCGCTCGGCCGCTGTCGATCTGCTGGACCAGGGTGCGGGCCGGCTCCAGATCTGCCCGCGAACGCGTCCGGTCACCGCTCCTGGCCAGATGGCGCGCACGCTTCAGCCGCGCTTCGGCTGCGAACGCCGGATGCCCGGTGCGCGTTGCCACGGCAACGTCCTCACCCAGCAGGCGCAATGCGGACGCGTGGAGGCCGTCTGTCGCAATCGCGTCGGCACACCCGGCCAGGAGGTTGTGGAGGCGGAGAGAAGCCCGGTACGGCCTGAGCTGCTGGTACCCCCGATGCATCACGGCGTACCCCGAATCGGGTTCGCCCAGGAGAAAGTGGATATCGCCCGCGAGGTTTAGCGCGGCGCCTTCGTTCTCCCGCTCGCCTGCACGTGCGAAAAGCCGCGCAGACTGTCGCGCACCATTCAGCGCAGGATCCCACCGTTCGTTGGCGAACACGGTGCGGCCGAGCGACCACCGGGCGCGGGCGGCCAGCGCCCGGTACCGCAGCGTGTCCGCGTTCGCCGCCTCACCGAGCAGCCTTTCGCCTGCCCCCCTTGCCCCGAGCTGCACCAGGGTGGTGCCGCCGAACACCCGGGCCCAGCCCTGCAACGCCGGCGATGCTCCGGCGCCCCCCGCGGCGGCGAACCGCGACTGCGCACCCGCGTAGTCAAGCAAGTCGAACCGCTGCACGCCGGCCCCGTACTCCCGATGGGCGCGGGCCAAGGCGCGTGTCGCCGCCGGATCTGGCGCCGTGGCCTGGATGGCGCGGACCATGTCGGCCAGGCTGGCGTCGCCGCCGGGGCGGCGCTCCAGCGCGTCGGCAAGGGCGGCGGCGCGGCGAAGACGGTCGGCGGCGCGGGGGGCATCGCCCGAATCCACCGCGGCGCCCCACTCGGCAAGAAGACGGTCCATCCCCAGCTCGCGCGCGCCCTGCGGGTCCGCGGCGGCGTAGGCCGGGTACGCGGAGAGCGGCGCGTCGTCACGCGGTGGAGCAGGAGGCCGGATCGAGAGCGCTGCCTGCCGGCGGCGCCGGGCGTCATCCGCCCAGCCGGAGGTGGAGTCTGCCCCCAGGTACGCCTGCCAATCCTTCGCGGTCTCGTCCACCAGCCCGAACCGGTCCAGCGCGAGTGCGCGATTGTAGAGCGCCGCCAGACTGCGCGGGTCAAGGCGCAGCGCCTGCTCCGCGGTCTCGTACGCCTCCAGCAGGTCGCGCGGGGCCTGGGTGCGCTCGGCGCGGACGATGAGCGCGGCGGAAAGGTCTGCCAGCGCCGCCGCGGGCCGCTCCGCCAGCGCGGCCGACTGGCGCAGGGCGGCGATGGCCCGCTCCAGCGCCCTGCCCGTCGAGTCGTCTGCGACCAGGTCCACCAGCGCCAACGCGTGCAGCGCCGCCGGATCGTCGGCCGCGCGCCGGGCACGGGCGGCGGCTTCCGCAAGGCGGGCCGCGGTCCGCGCGGGCGGAGCGGGGCACCGTGCGCGAAGGATGGTGCCGTCCCGGGGAGCCGCCTCGGGGCAGGCGCGGAACGCGGTGGCGACCGACAGTCGAGGCGCGATGGGGGCCGACTCGAGCGCATCCCCCAGCGCAAAGGGATCGCTGGCGTCGGCGCGCGCTCCGCAGGCCGCCAGTGTGCCGAGCAACGCGACGCGCGCGACCGATCTGGATGCGATGATCGCGGCGCGGAAGAGCGGCGTCAGAGGATGCAGCCGCATCACTCGTTCAAGGAAGGGAAAAGGAGAAAAAATCCGATGTAGCAGAATTGACGCGACCTCAAATACTGCCCGACAACCCTTGCGCGACGGCCGCTGGCGCCGAGAGATATCCGGCGTAAAAAAGCATACGTTTTTGGATGCGGCGAGGACAAGGGTCTCGTTTCGGCCCCCCGATTCCGGACGACGGGGATTCCGGACGATAGAGTAGCTCATGGAGGCCGATCGGCGACGGAGCCTGACCCGCACGCGACGACGACGGGCCTTGACAGGTTTTGCGCGTCCGATTAGACTGGCGGCCATCGGGAGTCGCGTCCCTCACGGCAGGCCATCGCAGACCACAGGTCTGGGGCCCGTCGGGTCTTCGCAAGAAGGCCAGAGGATCGCGGCTCCTTTTTTGTTTTTCGCCCATTCGGGCTCAACACGGATCGACCAGGCACCACGATGCACGTCCACACCCTCTCCACCCAGCGGCCCGGGCAGGCGCCCTCGCAGAGCATGCGAGGCGTGTCGCTGCCGTGCGCCGCAAAGACCGGCCGCGCCTCCTGGCGGGGCGCGGAAGAGGGCGTGGCGTATTCGTTCGGCGATACGCGGATCGGTAGTGGGGATTTCGGGAACTTCGTGGGAGGTGCTCCGGCGTAGGGCTTTATCAGCCCCGGCCGGCGCAGGCGCCGGCAGCAAGGCGCCCTGCCTCCCCGATGCAACGGGTGAGGCAGGGCGCCTTTTCCGTGGCCACGCAGGGCCTTTTTGACAACTCGGGTTCTGGGTCTAAGGAACAGCGCAGTCCGCGTGGGAACCCGCCGGGGCAGGCAGAGCCCGGCCTGGCGAACGCGACTCCCGGTGCCGTGCGTTGCTCCGCTCCGCGCGGGGACCTCGCGGGCTGCGCGATATCAACCGAACGTTTTCAACGTGCCTGTAGCTCAGCTGGACAAGAGCGCCGGACTTCCACTCCGGAGGCCGAGGGTTCGACCCCCTCCGGGCACTTGCATGAACGCGTGGATGCGCGTGACGCGGCCGCATCCATCGAAACCGTACCTGTAGCTCAGCTGGCAGAGCGCCGGACCGCCAGTCCGGAGGCCGAGGGTTCGATCCCCTCCAGGTGCTTGATGAGGATTTACCGTGGCGTTGACTTCCTGAGGGAGCGCCGCACGCAGCGTCAATAATCGCAACCGCTTGCGCGCGACCGAAGGACCTTCTCTCCGCCGCTGTGACGCCGGCCGTTGGGTATCGAAGCCAGCCTCTCAGTAGTGCCGGCGAGATCCTTCGGTCGGCGCCAGGCTGCATCGTAAATAGCAGGTCGAGGCGCGGCGCCTCCCTCAGGAAGTCAACATTGTGGACCGGAAAGCACCACCCTCGGAGTCTGAGGGAGGGTGAGCGTTGATGAAATGATACGCCTGTAGCTCAGCTGGTAGAGCGCCGGATTCCAAACCCGGTGGTCGGGGGTTCGATTCCTCCCGGGCGTGCTGATGGATGGACAAGCAGGGGTTCCCGAGCGGCCGAAGGGGCCGGTCTGCAGAACCGGTGGCGAAAGCCTTCGCGGGTTCGAATCCCGCCCCCTGCTCTGGATAGACGCGGAGGTAGACCGTAACTGGAAGCGGGCCCGGCTGTAGACCGGGTGCCACAAGGCTCTGGGGGTTCAAGTCCCTCCCTCCGCACTGGGTTGATGGAAGCGATCCGGCTGGATGAGGAGCCGGTCCCGAAAACCGGTAGCGCGCCGTGAGCGCGTTGCGAGTTCGAGTCTCGCCGCTTCCTCTCATCAAAGTGTGTGAGTGTGTGAGCGCGTAAGAAAATCTGGAGGGGTCCGCCTGCCGGCATGGGCAGCGGCCTGCTACGCCGTAGGCGCCCTGGTGCGCTTCGTGGGTTCGAGTCCCACCCCCTCCTTGTTGTGTCGATGGATCGTGTTCTGGGGGCGTAGCTTAGAGGCTTATAGCGCCGGACTGTCTCTCCGGAGGTCGCGGGTTCGAATCCCGCCGCTCTCGCTGTTGGATTGTGCCCACGTGCTGGAATTGGCAGACGGACCGGTCTCAGACACCGGTGGCCTTTGCGCCGTGGCGGTTCGAATCCGCCCGTGGGTACCTGCACAACCAACCGCCCCGGTAACTCAGCCGGATCAGAGCGCTGCCTTCCGAGGGCAGAAGCCGGAGGTTCGAGTCCTCCTCGGGGCATCGCGCTCACGCACTTTCGCACTTTCGCACTCACGCACGTTTCCCACAGGGGAATGGGGGAGCCCGGCCTACCCCGCCTGCGTCGGAAGCAGGAGACCGCTGGTTCGAATCCAGCTTCCCCTATCCACCGTTCCTTGGATCCGGACCCTCAACCGCGCGACCCGCATCCGGAGCGCGCACCCCTCATTTCAGGAGGAAGAAACGGAGAGCTGCCGCCATGCAACTGATGACCACTCCCCGCCCGCCGCGCAGCGGGTGCCTTACGCTGAACGCGTCGTACGAGCCGCTGGTGATTCTGCCGGTGCAGCGCGCCGTGCGCCTGGTGCTGGACGGCCGCGCCGAGCTGGTCGAGGCGCACGGCACGCGCGTCATCCGCTCGGCGGGGCGCGAGATGCCGCTTCCGGCGGTGATCCGGCTGGTGCGGTTCGTCTACGTGCCGCGCCGCATGCGCCGGGGCGTGACCAACACCATCCTGTTCGCGCGCGACGGCTACACCTGCGCGTACTGCGGGCGGCACCGCGACGCGCTGCGCAGCCGCGAGCACCTTACCCGCGACCACGTGCTGCCGCAGAGCCGCTTCGACCGCCGCGCGGAGGCCAACACGTGGGAGAACTGCGTAACCGCGTGCAGCACCTGCAACAACCGCAAGGCCGACCGCCAGCCGCACGAGGCGGGGATGACCCTGCGGGTGGTGCCGGCGGAGCCGAAGTTCGTGCACCTGGAGTGGTCGGTGCGGCGGCTTACCCCGCTGCAGCGCAAGTACGTCGTCCAGTTCTTTGGGGAAGACGTGGCGGATGCGCTGTGACGGCGGATTTCGAGGTGCGCGAAGGGCGCGGAGAGCGATCGGCTCTCCGCGCCCTTCGTTTTTGCACCCACCGCGGTCGATGGATGCCCGCCGAGCAGTCGGAACGAGACCCGCCGCGCCGCACGATGCTGTCATTTCGAAGGAGGCGCCGCGCGGAATCGTCTGTCACTCAGGTCGTTGGCGCCGACTGAGAAATCTACTCGCTGATGCTCGTGGTTTGTCGACGACTACGAGCATCGCGGACGGCACCACACGGCACCGTCCGCGAGATTTGTGTGGCGTCGAATAGCTACGAGCATCCGACGCTAGATTTCTCAGTCGGCGCCACGGGTTTGTGCAGGCGGAAGGGATCGCGCGGCGCCTCCTTCGAAATGACAGGATATGGGCGCAGGTCCCGTTCACCCGTTCACCCGTTCACCCGTTCACCCGTTCACCCGTTCACCCGTTCACCCGTTCACCCGTTCACCCGTTCACCCGTTCACCCGTTCACCCGTTCACC
>DASTVC010000840.1:0-2301 GCA_035759295.1 Longimicrobium sp.
GTGCCGCCCGTGCCGGTGCCCGAGCCGATCACACCGCTGACGCCGCCGGAGTCCGAACCGCCGCCGCCGGACCCGCCGTGGCGGCGCTCATCGAAATCCTTGCGGATGCCGTCCAGGGCTCCCTGGATGCGCGAGAGCAGCGAGTCGATGCGCGGCTGCACCTCGGCCAGGAACTCGTCCACCTTGGGCTTGGCCTTGTCGCGCGCGTCCTGCAGGCGCGGCTTGAGGTCCTCGACCACGCCCTCGACGCGCGACTCCACGTCCTGGAACATCTGCTTGACGCGCGGCCGCAGGTCGCCCAGCACCGCCTCGATGCGCGAGTTCAACTCCTCGAACGGGCTGTGTTCCCCGCCACCCGTCGATCCACCCGTCGAGCCGCCCGACCCCGTCGATCCGCCCGTACCCGTCGATCCGCCGGTCCCCGTGGAGCCGAACGCGTCGCCGGTCCCCGTGCCCGCTCCGCCCGTGGAGCCGCCGGTCGAGCCGCCCGTCGTCCCCGAGCCGAAGCCGCCCGTCGAGCCGCCGGTCGTGCCCGAGCCGAAGCCGCCCGTGCCGCCGGTGCTTCCGCCCGTTCCGCCGCCCGTGGAGCCGGAGCCGAACCCGCCCGTGCCTCCGGTGCCGGCGCCGCCGGTGGATTCACTGCCAGAGCCGCTGGATCCGCCGGTGCCGCCCGTGCCGCCCGAGGAACCGCCGGGCGTGCCGCCGGTGCCAGAGGAATCGCCGGGGCCGCCGTAAGGGTTGTTGTCCATGGTCCGTCTCCCGTGCTGAGCGAAAATGTGGGTACCCGGCCCGATGCCGCGGCCCCTGCCGACTACGTGGTGCTGACGCCGGGGTTTCTTACGCACCCGCCGTGCCGGGAGATTGCGGCGGAGGTGCGAGGGTACGAAGGTGTGGGGGTACGAAGGTTGGACAGCGCGGGAGGAGCGCACCTTCGTACCCTCGTACCTTCGTACGTCCCGCCGGTCTTTCGCGCACCCCGCAGCCTGTGCGATATTGCACGGTTGCACCGCCGGAGCGGCGGGCGCGCACTTCCCTGTGAGAGTTCGAGACGATGGCGACTGTTGAATTGCCGGCTGCCGGGGCCCCGCTCACGGCGCTCAGCGAAGACGAGGTGATGTTCCGCGACGCCGTGCGCCAGTTCGCGGAAGAGGACGTGCGCCCCCGCGTGCACTCCATGGACGAGAAGCAGCAGATGGACCCGGCCCTCATCCCCCAGTTCTTCGAGCTGGGGCTGATGGGCATCGAGGTGCCCGAGGAGTTCGGCGGCACCGGCGCATCGTTCTTCACCGCCGCGCTGGTGGTGGAAGAGCTGAGCCGCGTGGACGCCAGCGTGGGCGTGCTGGTGGACGTGCAGAACACGCTGGTGAACAACGCGTTCCTGCGCTGGGGCTCGGAGGACCTGAAGGCGAAGTACCTGCCGCAGCTGACGAGCGAAAAGGTGGGCGCCTACGCGCTCTCCGAGGCCGGATCGGGGTCGGACGCGTTCGCACTCGCCACGCGCGCCGTGCCCGCGGACGGCGGATTCCGCCTGCAGGGGCGCAAGCTGTGGATCACCAACGGCGGCGAGGCGGAGATCTTCATCGTCTTCGCCAACGCCGATCCGTCGGCCGGCTACAAGGGGATCACCGCGTTCATCGTGGAAAAGGAGTTCGGCGGGTTCTCCGTGGGCAAGAAGGAGGACAAGCTGGGCATCCGCGCGTCGTCCACCACCGAGCTGGTGCTGGAGGACGTGTTCGTCCCCGCCGAGAACGTGCTGGGCGAGGTGGGCAAGGGGTACAAGACGGCCATCGAGACGCTGAACGAGGGCCGCATCGGCATCGGCGCGCAGATGATCGGCATCGGGCAGGGGTCGCTGGACGCCACGGTAAAGTACGTGCAGGAGCGCGAGCAGTTCGGCAAGCGCATCGGCGACTTCCAGGGCGTGCAGTTCCAGATCGCGCAGATGGCCACGGAGCTCGAGGCGGCGCGGCTGATGGTGTACAACGCCGCGCGCCTCAAGGACGCCGGGCAGCCGTTCCTGCAGGAGGCCGCGATGGCCAAGCTGTTCAGCAGCCAGGTGGCGCAGCGCATCACCAGCACCTGCATCGACCTGTACGGCGGCTACGGCTTTACCCGCGAGTACCCCGTGGAGAAGTTCTACCGCGACAGCAAGATCGGCACGATCTACGAGGGCACCAGCAACATGCAGATGGCGACCATCGCCAAGAACCTGCTGAAGTAGCCGCTGGCGTGGCCGCGAAGCAGCCCGGGGGGCGTTCGGATCAGTCCGGACGCCCCCCGGGCTCGTTTTCAGCGCCGCCT
>DASTVC010000841.1:0-9805 GCA_035759295.1 Longimicrobium sp.
GCGCTACGACAGGCATCGAACTGCGTACGCGGGGCGCCCCCTTACTCGCTTAGGCTCGCACCTCCCCCCAAAAAACCTGGGGGAGGTGGACTTCGGTCTCGCTTCGACAAGGTGCGTCGCACCGCCCCCCAGAGCGCTCCAAATCCAGCCCCAGACCCAATTTCCCCCGGCAGGTTCGGGCCTGCTGCGGCCCCTCGGAAGCGCCTCGATCTCAGCCCTCATCCCAACCTCCCCCAGGTTGTTTTGGGGGAGGTGGGCGAGTAATGCGAGCCCGGAGGGGGCGCCGCCCCTCGCAACGCCCGCTGCCGAAGCGCCCTGCATCCGTCCTGCGCGCCCGCCGGAACACCTCTTGCCGCCCGCCATCACCTTCACGTCCCGGCCCGCCGCCGTCGATGGGAACGCGGCGCGGGCCGGGACGCACACGTGTAGAGCAAAAGGAGGAGCATGGTGCGGATCGGCGCTTCGGAGCTGGAGATCTTTCCGCTGGGGCTGGGCGGCAACACGTTCGGCAACACGACGGACGAGCGGCAGTCGATGGAGGTGCTGGACGCCTTCGTGGCGGCCGGCGGCAACTTCATCGACACCGCGGACTCCTACTCGGCCTGGAAGCCGGGGAACCGCGGCGGTGAGAGCGAGACCATCCTGGGCGAGTGGATGCGCCGGCGGGGGAACCGCGCGCAGGTGGTGATGGCGACCAAGGTGGGCGGAATGCCGGGGCTCAAGGGTCTTGCGCCCGACACCATCGCGCGGGCGGCGGACGACTCGCTGCGGCGGCTGGGGACGGACTACATCGACCTGTACTACGCCCATCACGACGATCCGGCCGTGCCGGTGCCGGAGATCGCGTCCGCGTTCGACGCGCTGGTGCGCGCGGGCAAGGTGCGCTACGTGGCCATCAGCAACCTGGCGCCCGAGCGCATCGACGAGTGGATGCGCGTCGCCCGCGAAGACGGCTTGGCCGTGCCCGTGGCGCTGCAGCCGCAGTACAGCCTGGTCAGCCGGCAGAAGTACGAGACGATCTTCGCGCCCCTCGCGGAAAAGCACGGGCTGGCGGTGTTTCCGTACTTCGCGCTGGCGAGCGGATTTCTCACCGGAAAGTATCGCACGCAGGCGGACCTGCAGGGCGCGGCGCGCGGCGGGGCGGTGGCGCCGTACCTGAACGCGGACGGGCTGCGGGTGGTGGATGCGCTGCAGTCCATCGCCCAATCCCGCGGCGCCGCGATCGCCACCGTCGCGCTGGCGTGGGTGCTGGCCAAACCCACCATCACCGCGCCGCTGGCCAGCGCCACGCGCCTGCCGCAGCTGGCCGAGCTGATGGCCGCACCCGCGCTGCGCCTGAGCGGCGAGGAAGTCGCCGCGCTGGACCAGGCGTCGCAGCCTTTCGCCTGACGATCCGCCACCATCTTTCGGCTACCGGACCTCCCCCAGGCCTTGCTGGGGGAGGTCGCGAGGTGACGAGGAGGAGGCGGCGGGCGGGCGGAGCCCGATGCCGTCGGACGAGCCGCAACCTTCTCCACCGCCGGGCGAACGTCTGCCGCGGCGCCGTGTACGGGAGGCCGTAAACGTCACAGTGTCCTCGCTTTGTGGAACCGCATGGCCGTCGTTTCTCCATCGATCGATACCGAACTCGAGCCGTTGCTGGAGCTGCTGCGCGGACGGCGGGCGGTGGTGCTGGCGGGGGCGGGGTGCAGCACGGAGTCCGGTATCCCCGACTACCGCGGCCCTGACGCCAAGCCCCGCGCGCCAATCCAGTACGGCGAGTTCGTGCGCAGCGAGGAGCGGCGGGTGCGCTACTGGTCGCGCAGCGCGGTCGGCTGGCCGCGATTCTCGGCGGCGCGGCCCAACGCGGGGCACGTTGCCTTGGCGGAGTTGGAGGCCGCGGGCGCGGTGCAGGGCATCATCACCCAGAACGTCGATGGGCTGCACCATGCCGCCGGCAGCCGCCGCGTGGTGGAACTGCACGGCTCGCTGGCTTCCGTCCGCTGTCTGCAATGCGGAGAGATCTCACCGCGCGCCATGTTCCAGGACCGGCTTCTGTCGATGAACGGCGAGTGGGCGCGGCGGCTGGGCGACGCGGTGGAGCAGGCGCCCGATGGCGACGCCGAGCTGCCGGCGTGGGCGATGGAGGCGTTCCGCATCCCCGCCTGCGAGGCGTGCGGTGGTGTCATCAAGCCGGACGTGGTGTTCTTTGGCGAGAACGTGCCGGCGGAGCGGGTGGAGGATGCGTGGCGCCTGTTCGGCGAGGCGGACGTGCTGCTCGTCGCGGGATCGTCGCTGACGGTGTATTCCGGGCGCCGCTTCATCTACCGGGCGCAGCAGGAGGGCGTGCCCATCGGCATCATCAACATCGGCCCCACTCGCGCGGACGAGATGGCGGCCGCCAAGGTGGAAGGTCCGCTCGGCCGCATTCTGCCGCGGCTGGCGGACGGCCTGCGGCGGTAGCGCGAACTGCAGGTCGCACGTGGAGGGCGCGGAGAGCCAGTCTCCGCGCCCTCGTTTTGTCTGATCGCCCAAAGCCCTCGTTGACTTCCTGAGGCCCGGCCGCGAAGTACCTCCGTCCGCACCCACGGTTGCAGGGCCGAAGGACCTCAGCTTCCGCAACGCCGGGATCGGTGTCGCGCACTACGGCCGCGGGTTCGACGGAGCCGCGCAGGTGAAGCATCGGACGCGTGGCGGGTGCCGCGCAGGCTGGGATCGCGGATCGGCGAATGATCCGTCGTAATGCAGGCGAGGTCCTTCGGTCGCGCGCAAACGGTTGTGTAACTTCAGGATATGCGTGGCGCTCCCTCAGGAAGTCAACGCTTCGGATCAAGGGTTGGCGATACCCTCTCCGTTTACGAAGTCAACGATTGGGCCGCGAGTGGAGGGCGAGACGTCATCCTACTCGACGGCCTCATCCGGCGCGGAGAAGGCGACGCGAACGTCGGGGGGGACGCGGCGGGGGCGGCCGGTGTGGATGTCGACGGGGCACCAGAGGGTGCGGCCGCGCGCCAGCACGGTGCCGTCGGCGCGGACGATCTCGGTAAAGCGCTCGTAGCGGATGGCCTGCGCCTGGCCGATCCAGGTGCGGGCGCGGATGGCGTCGCCGGGAAGCGCGGCGCGCAGGTAGTCGATCTCGTGGCGCAGGACGACCCACGTCATGGCGGCCTGCGCCTCCGCGGGCGCCACCGCAACCCAGTGCGCCAACGCCACTTCCTGAATCCACCGCACGTAGACGATGTTGTTCACGTGCCCCATCCCGTCCACATCGCCGGGATGTATCTGCACCGCGATTTCGAACGGCTCGGCTTCCATCACCATCGAGCGGCCCCTGTGTGGTGAGCGGAGTTTGCCACGCGCGGCAATGGGATCTTGTTCTATCTAAAATGGTCCGTTAATGTGAGAGACGTGCCTCTCTTCCCGGCCGCACGGAACGCCATCCTCTTGATTGGAGAAATCCCATGAGCCGTTCAGCTTCCAGACTGCGCAACACGTTCTTCGGCATGTCCATGGCCTGTTGCATGGCGTTCGGCTCCGCCCAGGCGTTCGCGACCCCGCAGCAGGTAGGCGTGCCCATTCCGCTTGTCTGCCACACGTACGACCCGAACTCCGGGGTGCTGTGCAACGAGGAGTGCGTCGAGAGAGGCTACGCCAGTGGGTTCTGTGGCCAGGAGGGTGCCTGCAGGTGCCTCAGATAGGGGACGACCGCCCGCTCCCGGCAGGTCACCGCTGACGTGGCGGTCGGTCACGAACCACGGAAGGGCGCGGAGAACCTGATTCTCCGCGTCCTTCCCGCGTCTACGCGTGAGACCCGCCGTTACGCGCCGTAGACCTCGAAGATGCCTGCCGCGCCCATGCCGCCGCCGACGCACATCGTCACCAGCCCCATGCCGCCGCCGCGGCGGCGCAACTCGTGGATGAGCTGTGTGCTCAGCTTGGCGCCGGTGGCACCCAGCGGGTGGCCCAGGGCGATGGCGCCACCGTTGACGTTGGTCTTTTCCTCCGGCAGGTCGATGTCGCGCATCACCGCCAGCACCTGCGCGGCAAAGGCCTCGTTGAACTCGATGAGGTCGATGTCGCCCATCGTCATCCTCGTGCGCTTGAGGGCGTTGGGCACCGCCAGCGCCGGCGCGATCCCCATGATGGCCGGATCCACCCCCGACGTGCCGAAACCCACGAAGCGCGCCAGGATCGGCAGCCCCTGCGCCTCCGCCTTCTCGCGGCTGGTGAGCACCAGCGCGCCCGCGCCGTCGCTGTAGGGCGACGCGTTGCCGGCGGTCACCGTCCCCGTCGCCTTGAAGGCGGGGCGCAGGGTGGAAAGCTTCTCCAGCGAGGTGTCCGCGCGCACCAGCTCGTCGCGACGGAAAGGCTCGCCGCCGTTCACGCGGATGGGGACGATCTCGTCATCGAACCGCCCTGCCGCCAGCGCCGCCGCCGCGCGCTGGTGGCTGCGCAGCGCCCAGGCGTCCTGGTCTTCGCGGCTCACGCCCCAGCGCTCGGCCACGTTCTCGGCCGTAAAGCCCATCCCGATATACGCTTCCGTCATCTCGGGGTGCAGCTCCTTGTGATGGCCGCCCATGGGGATGCGGCTCATCATCTCGATCCCGCCCGCGACGACGGTATCCGCCATCCCCGTCATGATGCTCGCCGCCGCCATGGCGATGGTCTGCAGCCCCGACGAGCAGAAGCGGTTGATGGTGGTCCCCGCCACCTCGTACGGAAAGCCGGCGCGCAGCACGGCCATGCGCGCGATGTTGGTCCCCTGCGCGCCCTCGGGGCTCGCGCACCCCAGCATGACGTCGCAGATGTCCCTGGGCTCGATGCCGGCCGCTTCCACGGCGCCCTTGATGACGTCCGCCGCCAGGTCGATGGGATGGACGTTGGCCAGCGAGCCGTCGGCCTTGCCCTTCGCCACCCCGCTGCGGACGGCGCTTACGATCACTGCCTCGTGCATATGACTAGCTCCTGCGTGGAATTCAGGGTGCGGTGCGAAGTACCGAGTACCGAGTGCCTAGTGCCTGGTGCCTGGTGCCTGGTGCCGAGGAAAAGCAGCGTTGCTTCTGTTACTCGGTACTCGGTACTCGGGACTCGGTACTTCTTCTCATCAGTTCCTCAGCGGCTTGCCGGTCTTGAGCGTGTACTCGATCCGCTCCTGCGTCTTTGCCGTGCCCAGCAGGCGCAGAAAGCCCTCGCGCTCCAAGTCCAGGATGTCCTGCTCCGTCACCTGGCGCGGCGGGCCGTCGCCGCCGCAGAGGACCCGCGCGATCTCGCCGGCGATCATCACCTCGTGCTCGCTGATCTGCCCGGCCTGGTGCAGCGACCACACGCCGTAGCGCAGGTTGCCGATGGCGCGCTCGCCCAGCGCCTGGATGGTGCGCGGCGGGGGCGGCGCGTAGTCGGGCGCCAGGTCCAGCACACGCATCTTGGCGTCCGCGATCTGGTGGTCGCGGTTCATGCTGATGCGGTCGGCCTCGCGCAGAAAGCCGAGCTTCCGCGCCTCCAGCGCGCTCGTCGACGTCGTCGCCATGGCGATCAGGCCGAACGCGCGGCGCACGCCCTCGAACAGGTCCGCCTCCTCGTACGACTGCAGCTCCGAAGTGAAGCGAAAGAGCAGCTCCTTGGTGCCGCCGCCGCCCGGGAGCAGGCCGACGCCCGTTTCGACGAGGCCGATGTAGGTCTCCGCGTGCGCCTGGACGCGGTCGGCGTGCAGCGTGATCTCTGCGCCGCCGCCCAGCGTGAGTCCGAACGGCGCCACGACGACGGGGAAGGGGGCCTTCCGCAGCCCCGTGGTCGTCTCCTGGAAAAAGCGGATGGATTGCTCCAGCTCGTCCCAGCGCCCCTCGCGCGCCGCGCCCAGCGTCGCGACCAGGTTGGCGCCCGCGCTGAAGGCCCGCGGGTCGTCGTGGCTGATGACCAGCCCCGCGCGGCCTTCGCGGTCCACGCGCTCGATGGCGGTGCGGATCATCCGCAGCACACCTTCACCCAGCGTTCCCATCTTGCTGCGGAACTCCAGCAGCGCCACGCCGTCGCCCAGGTCCAGCAGCGCGGCTTCGGCGTTCTCCTCCAGCACCCCGCCCGCACGACGGATGGCGCCCAGCGAAACCACGCCCTCCGCCTCCGGAAGCGTCTGCCGCGACCCGTCGAAGGCCAGATACGTCCGCCCGTCCTCGCTGTAGAATGAATCGCCCGCCTTCGTCAGCAGCTCCGGCTCGTCCAGCCCCTCCGCCGCGATCGTCTCCCGCACGAGGTCGAGCCCGACCGCATCCATCTGCTTGAACGGGCCCTGCTCCATCGCGAAGCCCCACTCCAGCGCCCGGTCGACTCCGACGACGTCGTACGCCAGCTCCGGCGCCTTCGTGAGCGCGTAGTGCCAGGCGCGCGCGAACTGCGCCCGGGCGAACGCGCCGTACTTGCCCGGCAGATTCAGCACGCCGCGGATGCGCTCCGGCAGCGGCTTCTTGCTGATTTCCGCCACGCCGGGGATCTCGGGCGTCTGCTGCGGCCGGTACTCGCCCGTCTTCCAGTCCAGCGTCTGGATCTGCTTGCCCTGCTTGCTGTAGAAGCCCGCCCCCGTCTTCTCCCCCAGCCGCCCCTGGTCCACCAGATCCAGCGCCCACTGCGGCATGGTGAAGTCCTCGCCCGTGGCCTCGGCCAGGCCGCCGCGCACGTGCTTCAGGACGTCCAGGCCGCTGAGGTCCGCGGTGCGGAAGGTGGCGCTCTTCGGGCGGCCGGTGAGGGGGCCGTTGAGGAGGTCGACCTCGTCGATGGTCAGGTCGTGCTCCTGCATCAGCCGCATGGTCTGCACGCTGCCGTATACGCCCAGCCTGTTGGCGATGAAGCCGGGGACGTCCTTCGCCAGCACCACGCCCTTGCCCAGCATCCGCTCCCCGAACGCCGTGAGCGCCGCCAGTGCCTCCGGCGAGGTCTCGGGGGTGGGGATGATCTCCAGCAGCCGCAGGTAGCGCGGGGGATTGAAGAAGTGCGTCCCCAGAAAGCGCTTGCGGAACGATTCCCCGCGTCCTTCGACCAGCACCGACATGGGGATGCCGGAGGTGTTCGTCGTCACCAGCGCGTGCTCGGGGAGGATCTTCTCCAGCTTTTCGTAGAGCGCCTGCTTGGGGCCGGGCTGCTCGATGATGGCCTCCACCACCCAGTCGCAGTCCGCCAGCAGCTGCAGGTCGTCTTCGGTGTTGCCGGTCTGGATCAGGCCGATGCGGTCGGGGTCCATGAACGCCGCCGGCTTGCTCTTGGCGATGCGCTCCAGTCCCTTCTTTGCGGGTCCGCCGCGGTCGCCGTCTTCGCCCGGGATGTCCAGCAGAACCACCGGCACTCCGGCCGATGCCGCCAGCGCCGCGATCCCCGCGCCCATCGTCCCCGCGCCCACCACGCCGATCTTACGGATTCGCATACGTCCCCCGGTTGGGTCGATACAGGTCGTCGTCGTTGTTCGCTCATCCAGCCCCGCCGCACGGGCTCCGCGCCCCGGCGAGTTCCGTTCCCCGCCCGCGTGCCCGGCCTTCCCGAACGTCGTTCGGTATGGTAGAAGCGAAGATACAGGGTGTCAACTTGAGCGAGGCTCAGCAAGTGGCGGCTGATGACGAGCATCGAACTGCGTCCGCGGAGGCGCCCCCTCCGGGCTCGCATTACTCGCCCACCTCCCCCAAAAAGGACTGGGGGAGGTTGGGGTGTGGGGCAGGGCTCGCGGTACTTCGGATGGGCCAGCGCAGGCCCCCTCCGGGCCGGCACCACCGGCCCACCTCCCCCGAAACTGCCGGGGGAGGTTGGGTGCGAGCCGAGGCATTGTCGAAGCGAGATCGAAGTCCACCTCCCCCAGGGGTTTTTGGGGGAGGTGCGAGCCTAAGCGAGTAAGGGGGCGCTCGCGTGCGCCACTTCGATACCAACCGAAGCGGGATCGAATTCTCCCCTCTCCGTGAGGAACGAACGGGGAGGGGCCGGGGGAGGGGCACCCCGCGGACGCAGTTCGATCCTTGTCGCCGTTCCCTGTCGTCGTACCCCAACCTCCCCCAGTCTTTTTTGGGGGAGGTGGGCCGGTGGTGCCGGCCCGGAGGGGGCGCGCCCCTCGCGATTCAGCGTGTCGAAGCACACCGAAAGTTCGATCAAAAACGTCCCTCTTGTCCGTTTGCGGCGGGCGCGCCTATCTTGCCGCCGCTGGACCCATCCGCTGTCCGACCACTCCCGGAATTCCCGAAACAGGTGCAACCCATGAGGACCCTCCGTACCGCGGCGGCCGGCCTGGTGCTGGTGTGCGCGATGGCGGCGCCCGCGCACGCGCAGCCCCGCCCCGGCGCGTTTCCCACCCTGCGCATCGGCCAGAGCGTAACCGGCCAGATCGCCGAGAGCGACCCCGCGATGTACCAGCGCGGCCGCTTCAAGGTGTACCAGTTCCAGGCCTCGCCCGGGCGCCGCTACATCGCCACGCTGGAGTCGGACGCGTTCGACGCGTATCTCACCCTGGCGCGCACCGTGGGCGGCATTACCGACCACATGCTGACGGACGACGACGGCAGCGGCGAAGGTACCGGCTCGCGCCTGCGCTTCACGGTCCCCACGGCCGGCACCTACCTGATCCTGGCGCAGTCGCTGGGCGAGGACGGTACCGGGTCGTTCACCCTGCGGCTGGACACGGCCACCATCCGCGTCCCCCGCCCGCAGTCCTTCACCCTGGGCACGCCGGTGCAGGGCGAGCTGTCTGAAAGCGACGCGGAGTACGAGGATGCGGGCGCCGAGGGCTTCTACGACCTGTACCGCCTGCCGGGGCGCGCCGGGCAGCGCATCCGCGTCCGCGTGACGATGGGCGACTACTACCCCTCCATCGAGGTGGGGACGATGGAAGGCAGCCAGTTCCAGCCGCTGGAGAACGTGACGCAGGCCGAGAACATGATCACCGCCACCCTCCCGGAGGCGGGCGAGTACTTCCTCCGCGTCGGCGCCTTTGGTAACGTCACGGGTGAGTACACGATGACGGCCGAGGAGCGCGCCCCGGCGCCTGCCCCCCGCACCACCGCCATCCGCCGCGGCGAGACCGCCACCGGCACGCTGGAAGAGGGCGATTCGGAGCTGGACGACGGCCGCTGGTACGACGCGTACGCCTACACCGGGCGCGCCGGCGAGCGGCTGCGCGTGGACCTGCGCTCGGAGGATTTCGACGCGTACGTGTCCATCGGGACCATGGTGGACGGCACCTTCACCGAGATCGCGTCCAACGACGACGCCGAAGACGGCGAAGGGCTCGACAGCCGGCTGGAGGTGGAGCTTCCGGAAGACGGACGCTACGTCATCCAGGTGACCTCCTTCTCCGCCGGCGGCACAGGCGGCTACGAGGTGAGCGTAGCTACTCCCTGATCGCGTAGCAGCTCGCCCTGGATTCGGCTGAAAAGAAGCGCCTCGCGGAGTTCCGTCCGCGGGGCGCTTCTCGTTACGGGGTCGGCAGATGCGGATTTCGTTGCGTCCGTCCGGATCTCCCCTTATCATGCGTTTGCCTGCCGATTGCCTCCGATGAGGCGGCGGCAGGCTCCCCGCCCGCCCGCGGCCGCCCCGTCGCGGATTCCGAACTCCATCTGCATCCCTGGCGGAGGAGAGCTGTGGACAAACCCGCTCGTCCTTCTCGCACCACCTTCCGATGTCTCGCGCTGGCGCTGCTCCTGGCCGCGTGGCCGGCCGCCGCGGGCGCGCAGGATACGGCCCGGGCACCGGCCGCCTCCGCGCCGCGCGCGAACCTTCCCGGCGGCACCACCCTCTCGCGTCCCCCCACGGCCGCCACGCGCCCGCCCGAGACCCAGCAGACGCCGCAGCAGCAGGCCGCCAT
>DASTVC010000842.1:0-4321 GCA_035759295.1 Longimicrobium sp.
CGCTCCGGACAGAGATCCTTCGGTCGGCGCACGGGCTGGTACGCGATTCCGCGGGTGTCGAGCGGGCGCCTCGCTCAGGATGACACGTGGGGGCAGAATGCCTGAACCCCAACCGGAACGATGCTCGGCAACCCGGTATCACACGAACAAAGCCCCGGCGCGATCCACTCGCGCCGGGGCGTGTCCATCTTCGCTTCAGGTCACCAGCAGCAATAGCAATTGGGTCCGCCCGCCGTCAGCGAGGGATCGTTGCTGTCGCAACTGCCGCAGCCGGTCATGCAGGTGCCGTTGCATGAGGCGTCGCAGGTGGGGCAGCCCGGACACGTGCACGCAGTCTGGCAGGTGCACTGCTCGCCGAGCACGGTGCCCTTCTTCTCGTCAGCGGGCGCCGTGCCGAACGAGTCCACCGTCAGCTGATCCAGATTCAACTTGAGCTTCCGCATGATGCTCTCCTTGCTTGGAAGATTGTGCCGGTGCCCCGGGATGGAACGGCGTGCGACAGGTTTGGCCGAGCCTTGTTTCCTTTTATTTCCAGCCGCATTTTACATGCCGCGCCCGATAGTCTGCCGGGAACGGTAAGTCCAGATGCCGCGCGGCCCCGCCGCCATGGCCTGGATCGTCCCGTCCACACTTCGGGGCTGTTCGGGGACCGAGCGCGCGAGCGATGCGCCCACCTGCGACAAGGGCGCGGACCCAAGCGGATCCGCGCCCTTCTCGTCTCTTCCAGCCTCAGGCCGCAAAGTGCGTCAGTACGCCGCGAAGCCGGTGATGTCCTGGCCCAGGATCAGCCCGTGGACGTCGTGCGTGCCCTCGTACGTGTAGACGCTCTCCAGGTTGGCCATGTGGCGCATGGACTGGTACTCCACCAGGATGCCGTTGCCGCCCAGCAGGCGCCGCGCCTCGCGGGCGCACTCGCAGGCCATGTCCACGTTGTTGCGCTTGGCCAGCGACACCTGCTCCGGCCGCACCGAGCCCTGGTCCTTGAGCGTGCCCAGCCGCCACGCCAGCAGCTGCGCCTTGGTGATCTCGGTGAGCATCTCGGCCAGGCGCGTCTGCTGGATCTGCGTGGCGCCGATGGGGCGGCCGAACATCACGCGCTGCTTGGCGTAGCTCACCGCCTCGTCGTAGCACGCCATGGCCGCGCCGATGGCGCCCCACGCAATGCCGTAGCGCGCCTGGGTAAGGCACATCAGCGGGCTCTTCAGGCCGCCGCTCTTGGGCAGCAGCGCCGAATCAGGCACGCGCACGTCCTGCAGCACCAGCTCGGACGTATCCGACGCCAGCAGCGACAGCTTGCCCTTCTGGTCCTTGGCGCTGAACCCCGGCGTGTCGGTGGGGACGATGAAGCCGCGGATCGACTTCGAATCGTCCAGGTCGCCCGTCTTGGCCCAGATGATGGCGATGTTGGCCGTGGAGCCGTTGGTGATCCACATCTTGGCGCCGTTGATCACCCACCCGTCGTCCGTCTTCTGCGCGCGGGTAATCATCCCGCCCGGGTTGCTGCCGAAGTCCGGCTCCGTGAGGCCAAAGCAGCCGATCACCTCGCCGGCGGCCATGCGCGGCAGGTACTCGTGCTTCTGCTCCTCGCTGCCGAACGCGTAGATGGGGTACATGCACAGCGCGCCCTGCACGCTGGCGAACGAGCGGATGCCGCTGTCGCCGCGCTCCAGCTCCTGCATGATCAGGCCGTACGACACGTTGTCCAGCCCCGCGCAGCCGTACTCCTCCGGCAGGTTGGCGCCGAACACGCCCAGCTCGGCCATCCCGGGAATGAGCTGCTTGGGAAGGTAGCGGCCGATGTAGGCGTCGTTGATGACGGGCATCAGCTCGTCGTCCACCCAGCCGCGCACGGTGTCGCGGATCATCCGCTGCTCCTCGCTGAGCAGCGCATCTATCTCGTAGTAGTCTACGCCCTGGAACCTGGCCATCAGTGGGCTCGCCTCAAGGATGTCGTGATGTCGATGCAAGGTCTGTCGAGAGGCGCGGAAAGTAAGCCCCGGCGCCACCTGCGGCAACCCGCATCGTCCGCCCCGTCAAACGTTTGGGCGTGCGCCCAGGCTCTCCATGCGAAGACGCGGAGACACGGAGGGGAGATGCCTTCTCCCTCCGCGCCTCCGCGTCCGCAGGTGAGGCCGATCTTCCGGGGATCGGCGACTATACGCCGGCCGCCTCCGCCGCCTTGCTGAACTCCGCCACGTGGTGCGCGGGTACGGTGTGCGATGCGCTCGCCACGCGCAGGGCCGCGCGCAAGCCGCTTTCCAGCGCGCCCTCCATGTATCCGAAGAACGCCAGGCACGAGTGTTCGCCCGCGAAGGCCAGCCGCCCCCTGTACATCCGGTTCAGGAATGGGCCGATGGTGGTCACCTGCCCCGGCAGCGGGCACGAGTAGCCGCCGCGGATGTGCGGATCCGCGGGCCAGTCGACGAACTGGTGGTCGATGGCGTTCGCCCCGTATCCGGAATACATCCGGCTGATGTGCGCGCGGTACCACGCCGCGGGGTCGCCCTGGTCGATGGCAGCCCGCGCGGCGTCGCCGCCGGCGAAGAGCGACAGCTCCAGCCCCTGGGCGCCGCTGCTCATCTGGTTGTCGGTGCCCTCCCACATCTCGCCACAGGCGTCGGAGGTGGCGCTGGGCGCCAGGGCTTCCTGGATCCAGAACCGCTCGCGCACGGAGGTGAGGAACTTGACCACCGGCCCCACGTTCACCTGCATCCCCGCGGGGAACGGAGGCAACACCTCCACCGTGTCCCACGCGGCCGCGGGGAGCGCGAAGACCACATAGTCCGCGGTACGCGCGCCGGGCTCGTCGCCCACGAACAGCCGCACGGCGTCCTTCCCCACCTTTACATGGCGCACGGGAGTGCCCGTCATCACGCGGTTGTCGGGCGAGCGGCCTTCCACGTCGCGGCGCAGGCACTCGGCCAGCGCCTGGTTGCCGCGCTCGCAGCGGAACACCTCCGTCAAATCCCAGAAGTTGGCGTTCTTCTTGTCGTCGAAGCCACCGCCCGCCACCAGCGCCAGGTTGGCCAGGTAGCTCTGGCGGTGCGTGGGCTCTGCGTTGTTGTTGGCCAGCGTGGCCTCGATGGCCGCGCGCGCCAGCGTGCTCATCTTGTGCGTATCCAGCCACTGGCGCAGCGACATGGCGTCCAGGCCGCCGCGTTCCGCGCCTTCCAGGGGGTGAACGCCGGCACCTTGCGCGCGTCCGGCGTCATCCGCCCCAGGATGGCGTTCATCTCGTTGTACAGTGCCTCTGCCTGCTCGCGCGGCACCAGCTCGCCGTTCAGGTACAGCGGCATCTCCAGCCCCCAGCCGTCGTAGTCGTCTTCCGGCGTGATGACGCTTAGCCCCAGGCCGAACTCGCGGGAAAAGCGCAGCCACTGGGGATGGTTCAGTCCGATCAGCTCCCCGCCCGCTTCCGTCAGCCGGCCGTTCACCCACTGGTCGAGGGTGTGCACCCGCCCGCTCACCCGGTCCGCGGACTCGAACACCGTCACCCGGAAGCCCCACTTCGCCAGCCAGTGCGCCGCGCTCAGCCCGCCGAACCCCGCGCCCACGATCGCCACGTGCTTCTGCGGACGCGCCCCCGCGAACAGCCCTTCTTCCGGGACTTCGGGGATGCGGGCGTCCAGCGCGGCGAGGGCGCGGTGCGCGTGGCGGGTGCGGGCGCTGCCGGTGAGCCGCTGTCCAAAGCGGCGGTGCAGCTTGGTGAACAGCGAGCGAGCCATGATGGGTACTCCTGCGAAGGGAGGGGATGAAGCGCGCCGGAATCGGCGGGGATGGGCGATGGACGCTTCGCCGGGCGGAGGGAGCCTTCCCCGCATGGTAGCCGCGCGGAAGGGGCGGAGCAACGATCCTCTGCTCCGTCACGTCGTCGCAGCCTGTTGCACGACGAGCCCTGATGAAGGCAGATGGTGATCAGGATCGCGCATCAGGAGTTTGATCGACTTGCTCCCGTGCGCCCCGGAGATCACCATCCATCCTCATCCCCTCCAAAAAATTCTCGTGGCCCACTGCCGCATTTCCATCCCCTCTTCCGTTCCCGGCGTCTCCAGGGATCTTGCCTCGTCGACCCGCGCGCCGTGCCTCCGCTCACTACGGCTCTAGCTTGTCATCGTAAAATCAGAGGAAGCGGCACGAGTAGTTGCGCGACCGCGCCGCCGCCGTGCGGACCCTGATCGAGCTTGCCCGCGCGGCGGCATCGACTGACGTCCAGCTGACACGATTGCCGTCTGCACGCTCCCCTTCGCGCTGGGAGACCATCCGCCGTTGCAGCCGGGGCGTGGCTACCTTGGGCGAGTCGGCAAACGCGAACGGCGGGCGC
>DASTVC010000843.1:0-6869 GCA_035759295.1 Longimicrobium sp.
AGCTCCTGACGCGCATGTACCCTGCGGAGGAAGATCTGGGACTTGGCATTGTGTTTCCTGGTCCGTTCGACGTCCTGTTCGGAGACGGTGATTTCATCGAGCCGGACGGCATCTTCGTCCGGCGGGATCGCGCGGAGATCATCAAGGATCACGGGATTGAAGGCGCTCCCGACCTGGTCGTCGAGTGCGTCGCGCCGGAGACGGCAGAGCGGGATCGCGGACTCAAGCGTGAGCGTTATGCTCTCTTGGGCGTTCCAGAATACTGGGTGTTCGACGCTGACCAGCGAACACTCGAGATCTATCGCAACGATGGAACGGCCGCTGATCGACCAGAAGTGGTGCGCAACCGCTGGACCTGGCAGCCGGATCCGGACGGCCCGGTGCTGGAGTTGAACCTGATTGAGATACTTGAACGCTACGAGGAATCGAAACAGTTCTTCGAGCCGTTCATGCTTCAGTGGCGCGCTGCGATGGAACGTCTGAGTACTGCGCCACCCTCCTCCACAGACATCGACCGCGGATGACCACCGCCACTCTCGCCGAACCACGCACCGTGCGCGCGCCGCGCGGAAACGAGCTTTCCTGCCGCGGCTGGCAGCAGGAAGCCGCGCTGCGCATGCTGATGAACAACTTGGACCCCGACGTGGCCGAGCGGCCGGAAGACCTGGTCGTCTACGGCGGCACGGGGCGGGCGGCGCGGTCGTGGGAGGCGTTCGGCGCCATGGTGCGCACCCTCCGCACGCTGGCCGACGACGAGACCATGCTCGTGCAGAGCGGCAAGCCCGTCGGCGTGTTCCGCACGCACACGCACGCGCCGCGCGTGCTGATCGCCAACAGCAACCTGGTCCCGCGCTGGGCGGACTGGGAGACGTTCCGCGAGCTGGAGCGGCAGGGGCTCACGATGTACGGCCAGATGACGGCCGGGTCGTGGATTTACATCGGCACGCAGGGGATTCTGCAGGGGACGTACGAAACGTTCGGCGCGGTGGCGCGGGAGCACTTTGGCGGCTCGCTGCGGGGGACGTGGACGCTCACCGGCGGAATGGGCGGGATGGGCGGCGCGCAGCCGCTGGCGGTGACGATGAACGAGGGCGCGGTGCTGTGCGTGGAGGTGGAGCCGTGGCGTATCGAGCGGCGCATCCAGACGCGCTACTGCGACCGGATGACGCACGACCTGGACGAGGCGCTGGGGTGGATCACCGAGGCGCGCAACCGCGGCGAGCCGCTCTCCGTGGGCCTCGTCGGCAACTGCGCGGAGGTGCTGCCGGAGCTGGTGCGGCGCGGCGTGACGCCCGACGTGGTGACGGACCAGACCAGCGCACACGACGCGCTGAACGGCTACGTCCCCGCCGGGATCTCGACGGAAGAGGCGGACGCGCTGCGGCAGGCGGACCCCGCGGAGTACCAGCGGCGCTCGATGGCCAGCATGCGCGCCCACTGCGAGGCGATGGTGGAGATGCAGCGCCGCGGCGCCATCACCTTCGACTACGGCAACAACCTGCGCGGGCAGGCGAAGGACGCGGGATACGCGGATGCGTTCGCGTTCCCCGGATTCGTGCCGGCGTACGTGCGGCCGCTGTTCTGCGAGGGGAAGGGGCCGTTCCGCTGGGTGGCGCTCAGCGGCGACCCGGCCGACATCCACCGCACGGACGAGCTGGTGCTGGAACTGTTCCCGGAAGACGAGCACCTGCGCCGCTGGATCACGCAGGCGCGGGAGAAGGTGGCGTTCCAGGGGCTGCCGTCGCGCATCTGCTGGCTGGGGCAGGGGGCGCGGGCAAAGTTCGGCGTGGCGCTGAACGACCTGGTGGCGTCGGGCGAGCTTTCGGCGCCGATCGTCATCGGCCGCGACCACCTGGACACGGGGTCGGTGGCGTCGCCGTTCCGCGAGACGGAGGCGATGAAGGACGGCAGCGACGCCATCGCCGACTGGCCCATCCTGAATGCGCTGGTGAACGTGGCCAGCGGCGCGTCGTGGGTCAGCTTCCACCACGGCGGCGGGGTGGGGATCGGCAACTCGCTGCATGCGGGGCAGGTGATCGTCGCCGACGGCACGCCGGAGATGCGCGAGCGGCTGGAGCGCGTGCTGACCAACGACCCCGGGATGGGCGTCATTCGCCACGCGGACGCGGGGTACGACGACGCCATCGAGACGGCGCGGCGGGAGGGGGTGCGGGTTCCCATGCGCGAGGGCCCTGCCGGCGGGTGAGCCGGGCCGCGCGGCGGCCGCATCCACCTCCGTCCGGCATCTGGCGCCGGTGAGCGGCAGGCCGACGGGCGCGTTCGTCTCGCGCGCCGGCGTGCGGCTGCACGTGCTGCGCTGGGAGGGCGACGGCCCCGCGCTGGTGCTGCTCCCCGGGCTGGGGCAGAGCGCGCACGTGTTCCGCGAGCTGGCGCCGGCGCTGGGCGACTTTCGCGTGATCGCCGTCACGCCGCGCGGGCACGGCCACTCGGCCACCCCCAGCGGCGGCTACACGCTGGAGAGCTGCGCCGACGACCTGCGCGCGGTGATGGACGCGCACGAGGTGGAGCGCGCCATCCTGGTCGCCCACTCGCTGTCGGGGACGGTGGCGACGCGCCTGGCGGTGCGCAGCCCGGAGCGGGTGCGCGGGATGGTGTACCTGGACGGGCTGCACGACTACGCGCGCTGGGGCGACGTGATCACGCAGAACCCCTTTCCGCCGCCGCCCCGGCCGGACTTCGACGACCGGGACGGGACGCGGGAGTGGATGCGCCGCTACGTGACCGGCGCCTGGGGTGACGCGCTGGAGGCGGACCTGAAGGCGCATGCCCCCGGGAACGTGGCCGCGTGGCGATGGGAGCTGCTGATCGGGCTGCTGGACGACGCGGGGCTGCACCCCACCCCCTACGCGGATCTCCGCTGCCCGGCGCTCGCCCTTGTCGCGGCGGAATCGCTGGAGACGCAGTTCGGCTGGATGCAGCCGATGTCCGGCGCGGACCGCGAGCGCGCCGAGGCGTACCTGCGCACGGTGCGCGAGCCGTGGCGCCGCGAGACGGAAGCCCGCTTTCTCCGCGAGGCGCCGGCCGGGCGCATCGTTCAGGTAGAGGGCGGGCACTACTTCTTCCTCACGGCGCGCGACCGGGTGGCGGCCGAGATCCGCGCCTTCGCATCCTCCCTTTCCCCCTCCCAGACGTGACGATCGGCACCGGGTACGTGGACCCCGCCTACCTGGACGCCGCGGCGCGTCTGGCGGCGGAGGGCAAGGAGCGCAGCTACGCGCGCCTCCGGCTGACGCCCGGCGAGCGGGTGCTTGACGTGGGGTGCGGCCCCGGGACGGATACGCTGCCGCTGGCGGCGATCGTGGGGCCGACGGGCCAGGTAACGGGAATCGACCGCGACCCGGAGATGGTGGCGGAGGCGGACCGCCGCGCGCGGGCGGCCGGGGTGGACGCGTGGGTGGAGCACCGCGTGGGCGACGCGACGGCGCTCCCCTTCGACGACGGCGCGTTCGACGGGGTGCGGAGCGAGCGGCTGCTGCTGCACCTGGCCGAGCCCGAGCGCGCGGTGGCGGAGATGGTGCGCGTTACGCGGCCCGGGGGATGGGTGGCGCTGGTGGATACGGACTGGGGAACGCGCTCCGTCGACACGCCCGAGGTGGAGCTGGAGCGGCGGATGGCGGACGTGCTGTCGGGCTTGTGTCTGGCGAACGGCTACTCCGGCCGGCGGCTGTACGGGATGGCGAAGCGCGCCGGACTGGCGGAGGTGACGCCGGAAGTCCTTCCGCTCTACGTGACGGACTACGAGCTCTGGCGGCTGCTGTCGCGGATGGATGTGGCGGGCGAGGTGGCGGTGAGCGCCGGGGTGATGACGGCGGATGAGGTTCGCCGCCTGGACGAGAGCTGGCGGGCCCTGGGCGAGGCGGGGACTTTCTTTGCGCTCACGACGCTGGTGCTGGTGTCGGGGCGGCGCGTGTAGGGGAGTGCGGGAGTGCGTCCCGGCGCGGACAGGTTGAGCGTTGTGTTGCGGGCCGAATCCGGCGTATCCTTCCCTCCGTACCCCTGATCTCTCCATGAAGCGTATTTCTGCCGTTTTGCTGGTGGCGTCCGTCGCGGCGTGTGCCCCCGTCGTCACGCATGGGCCCCGCGTGGAGGCGGGGACGTCGCTGGTGGCGACGGCAGGCGCGTCGTATTCGACCTGCGACGAGGAGGCGTGCGACCTGGCGCTGCTGCCGCAGGCGTCCCTGGGCTTGCGGACGGGCCGGCCCGCGGGCCAGGCCGCGCCGGGCTTGAGCGCGGGGGGGAGCCTGTCGCTGAACCTGCTGTCGTCGGACGTGGACCTGTACGCGCAGGCGCCCACTGGGCTCACCGGCGCGCTGGAGGCGGGCGGCGGCGTGCTGCTGAGCCTGGCGCACACGATGCCGTACGTGCAGCTGGGCCGGACGGCCGCGGACGGCTCCGGCTGGTACACCACGCAGGGGTTCGTCTGGATGTCGCGGCGGCAGGCGGACTACACCCTCACGGGAGGGCTGGACGAGGAGGAGCCCGACGAGATGCGCCCGCGCTACTGGGCGCCGTCCATCGCCTATCGTACCCGCGGAGCCAGCGGCCTGCAGGTGTACGCCGCCGGCGCATTCGGCACGGCGGACGTGTACGCGTTCGACGACGCGCAGAAGGTGGGCCGGCAGCCGGTGCGCTTTCTGATGGCCGGCGTCATCGTGCAGGGAAGCCCCGAGCTGCTGCTGCCCTGGCGCTTCTGATCCGCCCTGCCGGTCCCTGACTTCCCCCCTTCGTGATACATCCGTGGAACTGAAGATCGAGCGCCTTTCCAAGACGTATCCCAACGGCGTGCACGCGCTACGCAACGTCTCGCTCACCATTGCGCCGGGGATGTTCGGGCTGCTGGGGCCCAACGGCGCGGGAAAGAGCACGCTGATGCGCATTCTGGCCACGCTGCAGGAGGCGGACAGCGGGCGCGCGGCGCTGGGCGACATCGACGTGCTGCGTGACAAGGAGGCGGTGCGCCGCACGCTGGGCTACCTGCCGCAGGAATTCGGGCTGTATCCGCGCGCCACGGCGGAGGAGATGCTGGACCACTTCGCGGTGCTCAAGGGGGTGACGGACAACCGCGAGCGGCGCGACACGGTGCAGTCGCTGCTGGAGCAGACCAACCTGTGGGACGCGCGGCACCGCCGGCTGGGCACCTTCAGCGGGGGGATGCGGCAGCGGTTCGGGATCGCGGTGGCGCTGATCGGCAACCCGCGGCTCATCATCGTCGACGAGCCCACGGCGGGGCTGGACCCGGCGGAGCGCGCGCGGTTCCTGAACCTGCTGAGCGAGCTGGGCGAGAACGCGGTCGTCATTCTCTCCACGCACATCGTGGAGGACGTGAGCGACCTGTGCCAGCGGATGGCCATCATCCGCGACGGCCAGATCCTGCTTGAGGCGGAGCCGCAGGCGGCGGTGCAGGCGGTGCGCGGCCGCGTCTGGCGCCGCGAGGTGCCGCGCGAGGAGGTGGAGCGGTACAAGGAGTCCCTCATCTCCACCACGCTGGTGGGCGGCCGCACGGTGGTGCACGTGCACGGCGACTCGCCGCCGGACGACAGCTTTCAGCCGGTGGAGCCGGATCTGAAAGACGTCTACTTCACCGTGATGCGCGGCTTCAGCATCCACCGTCCCGAGCCGGAGCCGGAGTTGGAGGATACCCCGGTCCGGCTGGACGATTTCACGCCTCGCCCGCCGGACTTCGCGCGCCCGGTTTCGCAGGATCCTGCGCCGTCCGTCCTGGGCAGTCTCGCGCCGCCGTTGGTCGATGCCGCGCGGCCATCTGACGCCGCCGCGCAGTCGCGGGGTTCCTCGCCGATCGCGTCGAACGACACAGCGTCCCCGTCGTCGGACGATTCGCCGCCGCCGAACGAGCCACCGGCTGCGTCGGACGGAGGCGCGCCGGTGAAGGAGGAAGACCCGTGGGCGCTGTTCCGGCGGCCGGGATCGTCGGCATGAAGGCGCTGTGGACCCTGGCCCGGTACGAGGTGCGGAGCGAGCTGCGCCTGATCAGCACCTGGGTGTACTTCGCGCTGCTGTTCGCGATCTCCTTCATCGCCATGTCGGCGTTCGCGGGGGTGTGGACGGACTTCGACCTGGGCTCGCGGGTGCAGCTGGCCAACGCGCCCCGGCTGGTGGCGAACCTCATCGTCTTCATCTCCATCTTTGCGGTCCCCATCACCTCGGGGCTGGCGGGGCGGGCGGTGCACCGCGACTTCGAGACGCGCATCCACCCGCTGTTCTTTACCACGCCGGTGAGCAAGACGGCGTACCTGGGCGGGCGCTACCTGGGGACGGTGATCACCAACCTGCTGGTGTTCCTGGGCATTCCGCTGGGCGCGATGGTGGCGGCGGCCATGCCGTGGACCGATCCGGACCGCATCGGCCCGTTTCGCCTGTTGGATGCGTACGTGGCGCCGTTCGCGCTGGTGGTGATCCCCAACGTGCTGCTGACGGCGGCGCTGTTCCTGGTGCTGGCGGCGCTCACCCGGCGCGCGCTGGCCAACCAGGTGGGCGGGATGGTGCTGCTGCTGGGGTGGGCGGTGTCGCGCCTGTTCGCCAATGCGATCGACGAGGACTGGGTCACGCACCTGTCCGACCCGTTCGGCGGCGCGCCGCTGCGCTGGGCCACGCGCTACTGGACGGTGGCGGAGCAGAACGCGCTCGCCATTCCCCTGAGCGCGCCGCTGCTGGCCAACCGCGTGCTGTGGCTGGCGGTGGGGCTGGGGATCATGGCGTACGGCATCCACCAGTTCCGCTTCACCCAGTTCGCGCGGGAGAACGCGGGGCGGCCGCCGCAGGGCGCGGGGGACGAGGCGCCGTCGCTGGGGGCGCGGCTCCGGCTTCCGCAGCCGCGGCGGTCGTTCGGC
>DASTVC010000844.1:0-2937 GCA_035759295.1 Longimicrobium sp.
GAGCCGCTGCGCGCGGCGCTGCCGTGGACGGGCGGCTTCGGCCTGGTGCGTGGCGGTGGCGGGATGTGGTTCGATGCGGAGACGGAGCTCGCGGGTGCCGCCGGCCGCGTGCAGGCGGGCGGCCCGGCGGAAGGCGCGCGCACCATCGCCGCGTGGGATGACGGCCGCCCCGCCGCGACGGCGAAGCGGCTGGGGAGCGGATGCGTCGTCTTCGTCGGGACGGAGCTGGAGGGCGGGGAATTGCCGTTCCAGGCGGAGTTCCCCGCGGCGCTGGCGCGTCTGGCGCGCGGCTGTGAGGCCACCGGCGGCACGGCGGACGCGCGTCCGCTGGATCCCGGCGCGCTGGCCGTCCTCCGCGGCCGCGGGCCCGCCGCCATCCCCGCCAGCGCCGTGGGCGCGGCGGAGGCGGGCGTCTCGCTCGGCCGCTGGCTGCTGGGCGCCGCGCTCCTCATCGCATTGATCGAAACGTTGCTGGCATACAGACGCGGGACCGCCGGATGAACACCATCGCCCATTCGCCACCGGCCGCCGGAAGGCCGCTGCAGGCGCCAACGGAGCGGCTGATCGCCGGAGTGCGCGCCGCGTGGCGCCGCTCGGTGCTGCTGCGCGCACTCGTCTGGGCCCCCGCGCTCTTCGCGGCGAGCGCGGTACTGCTCGTCCTCATCGACCTGATCGTCCCGCTGCGCGCCGTCCTTCGGGAGACGCTGCGGTGGATTCCGTTCCTGCTGGGCGGCGGATTCCTGGCGTTCTCCATCGACCGCATCGTCCGACCGCCCGCGCCGCGCCGGTTCGCGCTGCTGGCGGAGGAGCGCATCCCCGCGCTGCAGAACCGCCTGCTGACCGCGTTCGACCTGGCGGACGAAGTGCCGGACGGCGTGGTCGGGCGCGCGTTCGTGGCCGAAGCCGAGCGGCGGATGCGCGACGTGGGCGTCAGCGGCGTGGCGCCGGCGCGGCTGCGGCTTCCGTCGATCCTCCTCGCCGCTTCGATCTCCATTGCGGCGCTGTTTGCGCTGGCGTTCCCCTCTGCCGCCGCCGAGGCGTGGACGCGGTGGATGAACCCGGCGGACGCCTACGCCAGCAAGTGGCGCGAGGTGCGGGCCGAGACGCTGCCCAACGTGGAGACGCCGCCCGTGCCGCTCTTCGACGAGCTGCGCTGGACGGTGCAGCCGCCCGCGTACGCCGGAATCGCCGCGCAGGACGGGCGCGGAGACGACCCCATCAGCGCGCTCCCGGGGAGCCGCATCCGCATCCGCAGCCGCTTTCCGGACCGCTGGGACGGCGTGCGCGCCGGTGCCATTGGCGGCGCCGCGCTCCCCGTGCGCCGCGCGGGCGAGGAGTGGATGGTGGAGTACGTGATGCCGGCGGACGCGCGCGGCCTGTCGCTGGAGGCCATGGCGGACGGCGGCGTGGTGGACCGCCGCATCGTCCCGTTGGCGCCGCTGCCGGACCAGCCGCCGGACGTGCAGCTGCTGGAGCCGCGCGAGGACATGGTGCTCGCCTCCGGTGCCGGCCGCATCACCCTTCGCGCCACCGCGGCGGACGATTACGGCGTCGGCGCCTTTGACCTGCACTGGACGCACTCGCGCGGCAGCGGCGAATCGTACGAGTTCGTGGAGGGCGACTGGGCCTTCTCGCGCGTGTCGCGAAACGGAAAGACGTCCACGGGCGAGCTCGTCATCGACCTGGGCACCCTGCAGCTGCAGCCGGGCGACATCATGCACGTGCGCGCCGTGGCGCGCGACCGCAACAACGTCACGGGGCCGGGCGAGAGCGTGTCGCGGACGCGCATCATCCGCGTGGCGCGGCCTGAGGAGCTGGACCAGATCACCACCGACATCGGCATGCCGCCGGAGCTGCCCAAGGACCCGGTGATGAGCCAGCGGATGATCATCCTGATGACGGAACGGCTCATCCGCGAGCGCCCGCGGCTGTCGCGCCAGGAGCTGCAGTCGCGCAGCAGCGAGATCGCCCGGCACCAGGCCCGGCTGCGCGATATCGTGGGCGAGCAGGTGTACATCCGCGAAGCCGACCAGGCCATCCAGACCGGGGAGCAGGACTTCAGCTACCTGGAGCAGGGCGGCGGCGCCGGCGCGGAGCACCACGAGGAGGGCGGGGCGGAAAAGGATCGTCCCCTCACGCCGGAAGAAATGGTCGCGGCGGCGGATGCGGCGACGGGAACCGGATCGATCGAGGAGTTCGCGCACCGGCACGACGAGAGCGCCATCCTGGACGTGAATCGCGACCTGATGCGGCTGCACAACCTGATGTGGAACAGCCAGCAGGAGCTGAACCTCGCCAAACCCGACACCGCGCTGCCGTATCAGTACGAGGCACTGAAGATCATCCAGGCGATCAACCAGGCGGAGCGCACCTATCCGCGCGGCGACGTGCGAGTCGACCCCATCAACGCGGCCGAGGCGCGGGGGCAGGGGAAGATGGAGGACGTGGGGCCCGCGGCCCGCTCCGGCGGTCCCGCGCTGGCGTCGCTCCTTCCACTGCTGGCGGAGCTGGATCGAGTCGCCGGCGGGCTGGGCCGCAAGCCGGGGCGCGCGTCGTCGCTGGAGATCAGCAACCTGGCCGCGCGCGTGCTGGGTGAGCCGTCGGCGGACCGCGAGGCGGCGGGCTTCATCTCCCGCGCCGCGGGCGAGGCGGGGAACGGGCGCACCGAACGCGCCAGGGAGCTGCTGCGCCGCGCCCGCGAGCGCCTGGCCCCCGCCGCCGGCGCCGCCGCCCGCCCCCTGCCGTCCACGGCCGATCCAGCAGCCGCGGAGTACTTCCGGCGGCTGGGGAGGACGCCATGAGAGGCTTCTCGCTCGGGGGACTGAAGTCGCGGCTGGAAAATCACGAAGTCCGCCTTCGCGGACTGTGGGGCAGAGTCCTCGGCGATTCGAACGGGGTTGCGCCGCGTCCACCGGCGCCCCCCTCCCCGGCCCTCCC
>DASTVC010000845.1:0-8098 GCA_035759295.1 Longimicrobium sp.
CCCGCCCATCCCCGAGCGCTGCAGCAGCGTGGGCGTGCCCACCGCGCCGCCGGCCAGGACCACGACGGGCGCCTCCACGGTCAGCCGGCCGCGCGCGGCGCCGGTTTCGCGGTCCAGGATGCTGGCGTGCACGCGCTTGAGCGGCGCGCCGCCGCCGCGCTCCGCCAGCTCGATGCGGTCCGCGCGCACGTCGGCGAACAGGCGCGCGCCGGCGGCCAGGGCGGCGGGGACGTACACGTCCGCGGCGGCGCGCCGGGCGCCGTAGCGGCATCCCAATCCGCAGAAGCCGGAGCGGACGCAGCCGTGCGCGTTGATCTTCAACGCCTGCGCACTCCACCCCAGCGCACGGGCGCCCTCCAGCAGCAGGCGGTTGGGCGGCGAGTGCGCGTCGTCGGGGACCACGCGGGTGTGCGTCTCTTCCTCGATGCGGTCGAACACGGGCGCCAGGTCAGCCGGGCGCATCCCCACGGTGCCGTGCGCCGCGGCCCACTCGTCCAGCACCCAATCCGGGGTGCGCAGCATCACCAGCCAGTTGACCGTCGTTCCGCCGCCGACCGCGCGGCCCTGCAGCATGGGGTGCGCAAGGTCGTCGGTGGCGCGCGCGCCGGCGTCGGCGTACAGGCGCGGGGTGAGCTCCGCCTCGCGCTCGCTGAACTGGCCGTGGCGCCAGAAGGCCCCCTCTTCCAGCAGCACCACCTCGTGCCCCGCCTCGGCCAGGCGCGCGGCGGCCACGGCCCCGCCCGCGCCGCTGCCGATCACGCAGACGTCCGCGCGCACACGGGTGTCGCCCCGCAGGCGCGCGCCCTCGATGATGCTGCTGAGGGTAGGATCTCCCGAAAGCAGGTCCAGCTGCGGGCGGATGGAGATGACGCGCGCCGTGCGCCCGCCCTCCGTGCGCGCGACGGGCTCCGCGTCGGACGAGGCGCCGGGGAGCGGGCCCTCCCACGGCACCTCGGGGCTGCGGGTGTGCAGCGGGCCGCGGTAGCCGATGGCCGCGTGGCTTGCGGGGTCGGCGTAGTGCGTGGCGAGGATCAGCCGGCGCAGCGCCTGGAACGCGGTGCGAAACAGGGGGATGCGGCTGGTCTCCCACGCGCGCAGCCACGCGTCCTGCCGGTCGGAGGAAAGATCCGCGAAGCCGCGGGGGATCCAGGCGTTCAGCAGGCCGGCGGCGGGGGAGCCCATCATCCACAGAAGCCCGGCGACGTCCTTGGCCTTTTCCGGGTCCAGCGTGCCCAGGCGCACCTCCACGGCGCGCGCCAGGCGCACGGCGGACGGGTCCGGCTCGCCAGGCAGGGGCACCATGCGCCTGCACAGCGCGATGAGCGTGGCAAGCTGCCGCGGGGTGAGCATCAGTCCGGGATTTTGATTCGGCGCGACACGGCGGGAGGGGACGATGAAGGTTGTGCGTGCGGTACCCGTTTGTCAACGCGCTCGCGCGGCGGCCGGACGTGCCGGCGTATCGAATCGATGTGCACTCAAACCGTCCACTGGTAACGAGATAGACCTCCACATCGGCCCACATCTTGCACCGGTCAGGCACCCCGCCCGAGGGTGGGCGGAGACGCGGAAAGCGGTGGAACCCGGGTAAAAGGGAGTGGACGATGAACTACGGAAGGGACTACGGGAACCGGAACTTTCTCGAGCGGGCGGCGCACACGGTGCGCGGCTGGGTGGGGCGGCACGGCGGCGGCGACGACCGGTTCTACGACGACGAGTACCGCGGCGGCGGGATGATGAACCGCGGCTGGGAAGGCGGACGCGGCTACCGCGAGACGGGCGACCTGAGCGGCGGCTACGGCGGTCATGACCGTGGCTACAACGCCACCACCTGGCAGGGCCGCAACCCCGACTGGGACCGCGGGGCCGGCGGCGGATGGGGACGCGGCGGCGGTAGCGACTACCGCACGGGCGGCTACAACGCCAGCCACGGCAGCTGGGACGTGGACTGGGACGCCGACCGCTCCGGCGGCTACGACCGCGGAATGCGCGGCGGCATGGACCGCGGCGGCTACGGGGCGGTGGGCTACGGCGGAGGGGACGATCGCGACCACTACATGGGCCGCGACTTTCAGACCAATCACCCGCACTTTGGCCACCACTGGCAGGCCGGCCACCACGACGATGCCTCGGTGGACATGAACCGCGGCGGCAATTGGGACCGCATGGGCGGCGGGATGACGGGCCGCGGCATGCAGGGCCGGCCGGGCCGCGACTGGGACGCCGGCCGGTCCGGCGGCTACGACCGCGGGATGGCGCGCGGCGGCATGGACGGCGGCTACGGCGGCCCCGGGATGATGGGTCGCGACGCCGACCTGGGCGACGAGTCCGGCGGCACCGTGGGGAACTACGGCGCCTATGGCAGCTACGGGATCGATCGCTTCCGCAGCGCCAGCGGCGGCGGCGTACCGACCGGCCAGCACTTCCGTGGCTACGGCGTGGGCTCCGGCTACCGTCCGTAAGCGGAACGGCGGCTCACGCCGCGAGGGGCGGGCCCGGGTGACCGGGCCCGCCTTTTTGTTGCGCGTTCCCGCGGGGGCCCGCACCCCCGACCCGCCGTTTGCTCGTTCCTCGCAACGGCGGTCGACCCCTCCCCCAAACTGCGGGGGAAGGGTGGTGCGTCGGCAGGTGCGTTGCGATGGTCGTAGCCAGGCGCGTGTGAGCAGGGCTCGCGGGCCGACCTTCACTCCTCCGGCTCGTCGTCGAACAGGCCGAGGAGCTCGGGGGAAGGCGCGCGCTGTTTGCGGGGGCGCGGCGTGGAGGGGCGGGCCTCCGCGAGGAACTCCACCTCCGCGCCGTCCGCATCGAGCGACTTGTACGACACGCGCCCGGCGCGCTTCAGGGTCGCCAGCGCGGCGCGGACCTGCTCGTGGGTGCGGCCGGCTTCGGCGGCGCTCGCGAGCAGATCGCTGACTCCAACCTGCGCGCCGATGTGCCGCGCGTGCAGAGTGTCGGCGAACGCGGCCAGATCGGGGCCGCGCGGCTCAGGCTCGGGCTCCGACGCGAGGGCAAAGAGGTCCAGGGCCCCGGCGGGCGCATCGACGGGGAGTGGTTCCTCGGCGGCCGACGCGACGCGTGGAGGTGGCTCGGCAGCAGCTTCGTCGGTTCGCGTGGGTGGCGGCTCTGGGTCTGGTGCGGAGGCTGGCTCCGTCTGCGCGAGGGGAGACGCCGCGGCCGGCTCGACAGACTCGGCGGGTGGCGGCGCATCAACGGTCTCAGGCGCAGGCGGCTCCGAGGCCGACACGGCGACAGGCTCCTCGGTCGGCGCAGGAAGTTCGGCGGCTGGGGTTTTCGCGGAGGCGGCTGCTTTGCGTTTGGATGCAGGCTTCGGTTTGGCGGCGCCGTCGGCGAGGGCGGCTTCCAGCTCCGACGGATGGTCGGGGTGGGGGGTGGAGAGGAGGAGGTGGACGGATTCGGTCTTGCCGGCGACGTGCAGGGCGGGGGTCAGGCGGTCATCGCCGGCGGTGGCGAGCAGGGCCTGCATCCGCCCGATCGCCGTCGTGAGCGCGGCGTCGGGGCCGGCGGTGCGCTGGGCCTCGCGCCAGGCCATCAGCCAGCCGTACCGCGCATCGCCCAGAAAGCTGGAGCAGCCGTCTACCACGCGGCGCAGGTGCGGCGGCATGTCGGCAAGGGGGCCGGTGAAGCGCGCCTGCTTCTCGAAATCCTCCCGCGGAAAGCGCAGCAGCACGTCTGCCGAGGCGAGGCCGGCGACGGGCTCCAGCGCCGTCCACGGCAGCCCGCGCGCGGCGAGCGGCGCCAGGCGCACCAGCGCGGCCTCGTCCCCGATGCGCTGCGCCAGGCGGTGCGCGTGGGAGGCGAAGGCGGATTCGACCAGCAGGATCTCGCCCGGCTCGGCGGTGGCGGGATCGGAGCTGATGCGGACGCGCTCGCCGGCGCCCATGCCGTCCAGCATCTCGTGCAGCCGGGTGAGGAGGCCGGGATCTTCTTCGATCAGGACGATGCGGGCACGCGCGCCGATCGCATCATCCAGCGCCTGCACGGCGAGAATCGCGGCAGGCCAAACGGTGGCGCCGCGGAGGGCAGCGCGCTGCAGGTCAGCCCCCGCGAACCCATCGATGAACCAGGGGGCGGGTGGATCGGGACGATGATCATCATCCCCCGGACGCGCGACGGCCAGCGCCCAGCGGCCGGCGTAGCGGGCAGCGGTGGCGCAGGAGAGCGCTTCGGCGTCGGATGCGGGCGCAGCGGTCACGTCGATGGCCAATGAGGAGCGGAACCAGCACGTAGATTACACCCGCAGAAATCCCGAAGCAAGCTCCGTGGTCCTCGCCGGCCGCGATCCGGTTGCCGCACCTCAGCTTGCGGGGAGCCCGGTGAGCCGCGCGCTGAGCTCCCACAGGCGCCGGGCGGCATCGTCATCCAGCGCGGCGGGGGAGGCGGCGGCCGGGCGCTCGTCCTGGAAATAGTCGCCCGTAACCGCCGCCACATCCGGCGACGACGCGAGGTAGACGGCGGTGCGGGCGCCCTGTTCCGGGGTGCGCATGAAGCGCTTGAACAGGCGCAGCGGCGCCCATGCACCCAACAGGATCTCCGTGGCGACCACGCCCGGGTGCAGCGCGTTGGCGGTGAGCGCCAGAGGCGGAACGCGCCGCGCCAGCTCCCGCGCAAACAACACGTTGTACAGCTTGGTGTTGCAGTACTGCCGCAGGCCGTTGTACCCGGTGCGCATCTCCAGGTCGTCCCACCGCGGCTTGGCGAAGTGGTGACCGCCGGAGCTGGTGCACACCACGCGCGCCGGTCCGCTGGCGCGCAGCCGGTCCAGCAGCAGGTTGGTGAGCAGGAACGGCGCGAGGTGGTTGACGGCCAGCTGCATCTCGATGCCGTCCGCCGACTCCTCGCGGCGTCTGGTGTAGAGGCCGGCGTTGTTGAGCAGCACGTGGACGGCGGGCCAGCGCTCCAGGATCTGCGCGGCGGCGGCGCGCACCTGCGCCTGCACGGACAGGTCCGCCAGCACCACGGATACGCGATCGTGCCCCGCGGCGCGCACTACCTCGGCGCGCGTGCGCTCCGCCCGCTCCGCGTTCCGCGCGACCAGCACCACGGTGGCGCCGCGCCGGGCCAGCTCCATCGCCGCCGCCTGTCCGATCCCCGCCGTGGCGCCAGTGACCACGCAGACGCGGCCCTCCATCATCCCCTCCTCCACACAACCTCCCAATCCGTTCGCGACAAACGCGTTACCCTGCACGACTGGCCCCGGGGCATGCGATCGTGTAAATCATCTACACCGACGTACACCTCGCTTCTGGAAGTGGCATGACGCACGATCTCGACCGCCGCACCTTTCTTCGCCACGCCGCCCTCCTGGGCGGCGGCGCGCTGCTTTCGCCCTCGCTGCAGGGGCTGGCCTCGTGCTCGCACGCCCTGGGCGCCATTCCGCGGGCGCTGGGCTACGGGCCGCTGGTTCCCAGCCCTCACGTGCCGGAGCTGTGGATTCCGGAGGGATTCACGGCGCGCAAGCTGAGCACCACGCGCGCACCGTCGCTGGTGGACCCGGGGCTGACGGTGCAGTACGGCGTGGACGGGATGGCGGCGTTCGCGGCCGGGGACGGCCGGGTGCGGCTGGTGCGCAACCACGAGATCCGCGATTCGGCGGCCACGGCGCGGCTGCTGGGGCCCGGCGTGCACGCGTACGACCGCAAGTCCGGCGGCGGAACGATGACGCTGGAGCTGCGGCAGGGGCCCGACGGATCGGTGGATCTGGTGCGCGAGTTCACCAGCCTGAGCGGCACGCACACCAATTGCGCCGGCGGGCGAACGCCGTGGGGATCGTGGATCAGCTGCGAAGAGACGACGGTGGGGCCCACGTCGGGATACGAGCGGGCGCACGGCTACTGCTTCGAGGTCCCCGCGTCCGCCGACGCGGAGGTGGAGCCGGTGCCGCTCAAGGCGATGGGCCGCTTTGTCCACGAGGCCATGGCGGTGGATCCACGTTCCGGCATCGCCTACCTGACGGAGGACATGACGTACGATCCCGCGGTCGCGGCGGGGCGGGGCGCGGGATTCTACCGCTTTCTCCCCGCGCAGCCGGGGAACTTCGCGGCGGGCGGGCGGCTGCAGATGCTGGCGGTGCGCGGGCGGCCCAACTACATGACGATCACCGGGCAGACGGTGGGCGCGTCGAGGGAGGTGGGGTGGGTAGACATCCCCGATCCCGATCCCGCCACCGCGGAGGCGAACGTGTCGGCCGTGTTCCAGCAGGGGTGGGCGCGCGGCGCGGCGATGTTCCAGCGGCTGGAGGGGTGCTTCTACGGCGAGGGGCACGTCTACTTCAACGCCACCAGCGGCGGCAACGTGGGCGCTGGGCAGGTGTGGAGCTACCGCCCCGTCAGCGCCGACGCGGGCGAGCTCACGCTGGTGTTCGAGTCCCCCTCGCGCGACGTGCTGGACAGCCCCGACAACCTGTGCATGAGCCCGCGCGGCGGCCTGGTGATCTGCGAAGACAGCGTGGGCGAGCAGTTTCTGCGCGGGCTCACGACGGACGGGCGCATCTTCGACCTCATCCGCACCGCCGGCGCGTCGGCGGAGACGGCGGGGTGCTGCTTCAGCCCCAACGGCAGAACGCTGTTCTTCAACATCCAGGGTGGCACCAGCGCCGCCACCGCGCTCACCGGCGGCACCTACGCCATCTGGGGCCCATGGGAGAACAGCGTGCTGTGAGGTGATCCAGGCGACGGAAAAGAAAGGCCCTTGGCAGGCCGAGGGGACCCGGCGATGACGCCGGGAAGATGACTCCCACTGTATGTTTGTATCTGCGAGACCGGCGAGCTCGCTCATACCGCATCCGAAAAAGAAGCTCGCTGTCATTCTGAGGCTGAGGAAGGCGCCGCGCAGAACCGTTTTCACGCTCCAATGCCTGTGCGCCGACCGAAGAATCTTTATCGGAAACGGGGGGATCCTTCGCGCCGAGGCCGACGTAGCCGACAGGACAGTGCGCCCATCGTAGAGATTCTTCGGTCGGCGCGCACGCAATGGTGTGATGGGAGGGATGGAGCGCGCGCCTCCCTCAGAATGACACCGTCCGCTTTATCGGTCCTCGATTTCCGGATTCCGTATTACACCTGCGTCAGCCTTCCGGCTCGTCCCACTCGCGGTGGAAGCGGTCGAGGAACTCCTGCATGAAACGGTGGCGGTCCTCCGCGATGCGGCGGGCGGCCTGCGTGTTCATCCGGTCGCGCAGCAGGAGCAGCTTTTCGTGGAAGTGGTTGATGGTGGGCCCGGCGCTGGCCTTGTACCGGTCGACGCTGTCGTGCAGCTCCGGCGCGGCCTCGGGGTCGTGCATGGGGCGGCCGCGGCTGCCGCCGTACGCGAAGGTCCGCGCGATGCCGATGGCGCCGATGGCGTCCAGGCGGTCGGCGTCCTGCACCACGGCGCCCTCGGGCGTAGCCATCGGCGTCGGAACGCCGGCGCCCTTGTAGGATAGCGCGGCGATGATGGCGCAGACGTGATCGACCGTCGCCGCGTCCGCGCCGGCTTCAGAGAGCCAGGCGCGGGCGGCGCGGGGGCCGGCGGTCTCGTCGCCGTCGTGGAACTTGTGGTCGGCTACGTCGTGCAGGAGCGCGGCGAGCTCCGTCACGTACGGATCCGCGCCCTCTTCACGGGCCAGGCGCAGCGCCGTCCGCCGCACGCGGTCCACGTGCCACCAGTCGTGTCCCGTCCCCTCGCCGTGCATCCGCTCACGCACGAACGCCTCCGTCCGCCGCAGGATTTCCTCGCGGTCACTCATCCAATCTCCCGTTCTGATGATTCTGGATCGAAATCTGGGTGAGAGGCGGGGCGTCGGGAAAGGTGCAAGGGTGCGGGTGGGCGGATTGTAGCCGCCGGGTCCCGAGCGCTACGGCCGGTCGCGAGCAGCAGCGAGTAGATTTCTCGGTCGCGCCAAAGCGTGGTGCGACAGCGAGGTATGCGCGGCGCTCCCTCGAAATGACAAGTTTTTGCGTCGCATGTAGTTGAAGCCCCGTCTCGGCGGCGCGTGAGCGTCGTCGAGACGGGGCTTGTCGCTGTCCCAGCAGCGGGTTTACCCGCTCCTCACGAGGCAGGCGGCCCCCTCAATCCACCAGCCGCACCACGTGGTTCTGCTTCT
>DASTVC010000846.1:0-2531 GCA_035759295.1 Longimicrobium sp.
TTCGATCAGGTCCTGCAGGTCGCCGGGCTCGATGCCGCGCGTGTCAACGCCCAGCGAAAGGGTGGGGATGTTGGCGGACCAGTGCGGGCTGTTGGGCAGGCCCAGGTTGGCGGGGTTCAGCCACAGCGACTCGGCGCCGCGCGCCACGCCGACGTACGCGCCGCCCATCCCCAGCGCGCGCGGGGTAAGCGGCACCTGCGCCGCCAGGGGCGCCGCGGCCACCGTAGCGGCGGCGGCGGTGAATGCAAGACGATGGAATTTCATCTGTGCGTCTTTGGGTTGATCGATGTCAGGCCGCGGATGCGCCGCGCCGCCCGAGAGGGTCGGGGCAGGGCGGCGCGCGTCGAGGTAGATCGGGATTTCCGCCGCCGTGTCCGGTGGATTTTGCGGATACACGGCCGCGGCGCGGGATAATAGCGGCGATCCCGTGAAGAAATCAATCGTTTCCACGAGCAGTCCGGATGCCCATCCTTTCCACCGGCGGCGGCGCTGAGGCCGGCGGGAAGGCGCGGAAGCGGGCCGCTGACATCGGTCCACCATCCTCCCCTGCGGCGGACGTGCGATGCTCCAACCCGCGGGGGATGGGGCGGGACTTGGTACATCTGCGGCGGAGGGGTTAACTTACAGAGCTTTACACTGAACGAACGCCATACATTTTCTGATCGGGAATCGCACGTTGCGACTGGACCATATCCGCAATTTCTGCATCGTCGCGCACATCGACCACGGAAAGAGCACGCTGGCCGACCGCCTGCTGGAGACCACGGGAACGCTCCAGCTGCGCGAGATGAAGGACCAGGTGCTCGATTCCATGGACATCGAGCGCGAACGGGGGATCACCATCAAGCTGAACGCGGTGCGCATGCGCTACAACGCGCGCGACGGCCGCGAGTACCAGCTGAACCTGATCGACACCCCCGGGCACGTGGACTTTACGTACGAGGTGTCGCGCTCCCTGGCCGCGTGCGAGGGGGCCATCCTTGTCGTGGACGCGTCGCAGGGCGTGCAGGCGCAGACGCTGTCGAACCTCTTCCTGGCGATGGAGGCGGGGCTGGAGATCATCCCCGTGCTCAACAAGATCGACCTGCCGGGCGCGGAGCCGGAGCGGCGCCGCGCGGAGCTGGTGGACCTTCTCGGCGTGGATCCCGACGACGTGATCGCTGCGTCGGCCAAGGCGGGGATCGGCATCCAGGACATCCTGGAGGCCGTGGTCGCCAAGGTGCCGCCGCCGCAGGGCGACCCGGCCGCGCCGACCCGCGCGCTGATCTTCGACTCATACTACGACAAGTACGTGGGCGCGGTGCCCAGCGTCCGCGTGGTGGATGGCGTGCTGAAGCCGGGGATGCGCATCGCCTTCGGCTCCAACGACTCCGTGTATCCCATCGACGAGGTGGGGTACCTGCAGCTGGGGCGCTTTCCCGCGCCGGAGCTGCGGCCGGGCGAGGTGGGGTACGTGATCGCCGGCATCAAGCGCGTGGCCGACACGCGCAGCGGCGACACCATCCTGGACGCAGACAACCGCGCGGAGGAGCTGCTTCCCGGCTACCAGGAAGTAAAGCCGATGGTGTTCGCGGGGATCTATCCCACGGACACGGAGCAGTACGAGGACCTGCGCGACGCGCTGGCCAAGCTCAAGCTGAACGACGCCTCGCTCGTCTACGAGCCGGAGACGTCGCTGGCGCTGGGCTTCGGGTTCCGCTGCGGGTTCCTGGGGCTGCTGCACATGGAGATCGTGCAGGAGCGGCTGGAGCGCGAGCACAACCTGGACCTCATCAGCACCGTGCCCAACGTGAAGTACACGGTAAAGATGACGGACGGCGCGGAGCTGTGGGTGGAAAGCCCCAGCACGCTGCCGGATCCCACCAAGATCCAGGAGATCGAAGAGCCGTACGTGCGCGCGCGGGTGATGTGCCCGGCGGAGTACATTGGCGCGGTGCAGAAGCTGGCGCACGAGCGGCGCGGCAACTTCATGGGGATGACGTATCCCGATCCCCTGCGCGTGGAGCTTTCGTACGAGCTGCCGCTGGCGGAGATCGTGCTGGATTTCTACGACCGGCTGAAGAGCGCCACGCGCGGTTACGCGTCGCTGGACTACGACATGGTGGGCTACCGCGCCAACCCGCTGGTCAAGCTCGACATGCTGATCAACGGCGACCCGGTGGATGCGTTCAGCGTGATCATCCACCGCGACAAGGCGTACGAATACGGGCGCACGATCGCCGAGAAGCTGAAGGAGCTCATCCCCCGGCAGCAGTTCGAGGTGGTGATCCAGGCGGCGATCGGCAACAAGATCATCGCCCGCGAAAGCAACAGCGCGCTGCGCAAGAACGTGACGGCCAAGTGCTACGGCGGAGACATCAGCCGCAAGCGCAAGCTGCTGGAGAAGCAGAAGGAAGGTAAGAAGCGGATGAAGCAGGTGGGGACGGTGGAGATTCCGCAGGAGGCTTTCCTGGCGGTGCTGCAGATCGGTGGCTGAGGGGAAGTGCGTGAGTGCGGAAGTGCGTTAGTGCGTGAGTAGGTAGAGGCGCGGG
>DASTVC010000847.1:0-7135 GCA_035759295.1 Longimicrobium sp.
GACCTCGCCTTTCTCACCGACCTGGCGGCCCGCGGACGGGTGCGCGCCGCGCTGCGGCAGACGGCACGCTTCGCCATCGCGCAGCGCGCCTCGTTCTGGCGGCTGGCCGGCCGCCACCTGGTGCTCCCCTTTCTTCCCGAGCCCCTGCGGCTGCGCCTGGGAAGCCCGGCCACCGCGGCGCCCGACTGGCTGGCGCCCGGGTTCGCGCGGCGCACGGGCGCGGCAGCGCGGGTGCGCACCAACCGCGGCGCGCCGTCGCGCGAGGGCGGGCACTACGCGTCCCTGATCGCGGAGTCGTTCCGGTATCGCGCCGGCCACCTGTCGCGCGGCCCGCACGAGGACGGGGTGGAGATGCGCTACCCGTTCCTCCACCGGCCGCTGGTGGAGATGTCGCTGGGGCTGCCGATGGAGCTGCTCCTGCGCCCGGGGACCACCAAGTGGGTGCTGCGGCAGGCCATGCGCGGCATCCTTCCCGAGATCGTCTGCCTCCGGGGCGGCAAGGGAGGGCCGGATACGCGCATGGTGTGGTCGCTGAGCCGCGAAGAGCCGCGGCTGCGGCAGATGCTGCGCGATCCGCTGGTGGCGCAGCTGGGGTGGGTGGATCGCGACCGCCTTCTGGCCGCGTTCGAACGGATCAAGGCCGGCGGAAACGCGGCCCGCGGGGCGCTGGATGCCGCGCTGGCGCTGGAAACCTGGCTGCGGGTGACGCGCGGGATGTGGCCGGTTGGCATCGTTACCTCCCACGCGGCCTGACGCCTCGATCGAGAGAGTCTTCCCGTACGTGAGGCGAACGGGAAGAGCAGGCGCCGGCGCGCGGCCGGTGCCTTTCACGCGGCCCCGCGCCGCTCACCGCCCGGAGACGGGCACGGAAAGGAATCGACCATGAAGAAGATCTACAGCCGTCCCACGCTGGTGGTGCACGGCAGCGCCACGGAGCAGACCAAGGGCCGCCGCGAAGGCGACGCCTACGACTACCTCCCCGGCTACCGCTACCTGCACTGATCGGCGCCGGGCCGCATTCTCACGCGGAAGACGCGGAGGATGCGGAGATACCGGTTCTGCGGATTCCGTGCGCAGTCCGGCACTGGAATTTTGAACGCAGAGAGCGCAGAGAAAAAACGAGAGAGCGCAGAGGACTCACGATGAGCATCCTCTGCGCTCTCTCGTTCCAACTCTGCGCTCTCTGCGTTCAAATCCTTTTCGATCCAGCATAACGGGCTGGAGGAATAACTGCTCCGCGTCCTCCGCGTCCTCCGCGCCTCCGCGTGAGGCCCTGCTTTTCCCGAAGCCTCCGGCTACTGCCAGTCCGCCGCCGTCACCTCGCAGGCGCGCGAGACTTCCTGCACGGTGGCGGGGGCGTCCATGGCGAACAGCGGGTTCAGCCCCCGCTCGATGCGCGAGGCGCGGACGGCGTCCTTGATGGCGAAGAACACCGTGGACGAAAGCACCAGCGGCGGCTCGCCCACCTCCTTGCTGGAGAAGGGGCGCTCGAACGGGCTTTCCGGAACGTTCCTGGCCAGCGACCGCGGGAACAGGTGCACGTTGAACTCCAGCGGAATGCTGGTGGTGGCCGGGAGCTTGTATTCCCAGGTGTTGGGCGTGTTCAGGCGCCCCGCCTCGTCTCCCGTGGGCTGCGTCTCCAGCTTTTCCGACATCACGTAGCCGATGCCCTGCACGAACGCGCCCTCCACCTGGCCCACGTCCAGCGCCGGGTTCAGGCTCCACCCGATGTCATACATCACGTCCGAGCGAATCACCTTGGCCTCGCCCGTCAGGATGTCCACCTCCACCACCGAGCACGCCGCCGAGTAGGTGAATCCCATGAACTGGTCCACCTCTTCCGACCCGTCGCCCTTGCTGGTGTAGCCGGGGATGTGGGGCTGCAGCTCCTTGGGCTTGAAGGTGATCCCCACGGCCGGCTGCTCGCCCCCCGGCAGCGCCTCGGTGATGGCGCAGATCAGGCTGATGCGCTGGCCGTACGCCTGGCCCACCAGGTTCTGCCAGATCAGGTTGCCGGGGATGGCCATGGGCGCGTCCTTCGGCACCGTGTTCCACCCCGCCACGCCGTAGTTCCAGAAGTCCAGCCCCCGGTCGCGGCACCAGTCCTCGCCGTTGTCCTTCAGCAGCCCGTAGGCGAACGACATGATGCGTGAGCGCAGCTTTTCGCACACGCGCTTGGTGGCCTCGGCGCTGTAGGTGGTGCCGGTGCTGGCGCCGGTGCTGCTGGGGTTGGGGATGACCGCCGTGGTGGGGTCGCGCACGTCGACCAGGTCCAGCGGCACGTTCAGCACGTACGCCGCCACCTGCTGCGCCTGCGTGAGCAGCCCCTGGCCCATCTCCACGCCGCCCTGCTGAATAACGACGCTGCCGTCCGCGTGGTAGACGGCCGCAAAGGCCGCGCTCTGCTCCAGCATGGTCAGGTTGTACCCCGAGGCGTACTTCACCGGGATCATGGCCAGCCCGCGCTTGCGCCACCGGTTGGCCGCGTTGAACTCCTGCACGCCGCGCAGCTGGTCCTCGTATCCGCAGGTCTCCTTCAGGTGGTCCCACACCGCCCGCATGTAGCAGTACGGCTGCCCCTGGCCAAAGGGCGTCACGTCGCCCTGCTGGTACAGGTTCAGCTCCCGCACCGCCTCGGGGCGCATGCCGATGGTGAACGCCGCGTCCTCCATGGCGCTCTCGAACATGATCTTGCTCTGGATGTCGCCGAACGCGCGAAAGGCCGTGCTGGGCGACGTGTTGGTGCGGCAGACGTCCATCTGCGCCTGCCAGTTGTTGATGCGGTACGCGTTGTCGGCCCGCGTCATGATGCAGTCGCTGACGATGAACGAGCAGTCGTAGAAGGCGCCCCCGTCGCCCCACATGCGGTTCACCAGCCCGCGGATGATCCCCTTGCGCGACGGGTCCGCCTGGCCGGTGTCGATGGCGATCTGCCACTGTGCGTAGTACGGGTGCCGCTTGCCGAACATCTCGCTGTCCTGCTCGCGGGTGAGCGCCACCCGCACCGGCAGCTTCACCTGCCGCGCCGCCACCGCCGTCGCCGCCGCCACGAACCCCGAGATCCCCGTCTTGCCGCCGAACGCGCCGCCCACCGAGGGGACGCGCACCGTGATCTGGCTGTACTGAAGGCCCAGCGCCATGGCGATGGACTGGTGCATTTCCATCGGGCTCTGCGTGGAGATCACGGCGTCGTAGTGGTTGCTGTCCGTGGGCGTGACGATGGCGGCCTGCGTCTCCATGTAGAAGTGCTTCTGTCCGCCCACCACCTGCGTGCCCTCCACGATCTGGCAGGGCACGCCGTCCACCGCGCCCGTGCGCAGCCGGATCTCGCGGTCCAGCGGATCGCGCTCCTCCACCCACCCCAGCTGGCTTCCCGGGCGCGTCAGCTTCCAGATGTGCCCCACGAACGACGCCGTCGTGGGCCAGTCGGGATAGATGCTCCCCACCTCGATCGCCTTTTCGAGGGAGAGCACCGGCTCCGCCCACCAGGCGGGGTCGCCGGACTGCGGGGCGACCGCGGTGTAGTGCACGCACTCCGACTCCACATACTCCGCGATTGCCTTCGCCTCGGCGAACGTCCGCGCCACGGCCAGGGCGATGGACTGGCCCACGTACTCCACCTGCGACGGGGCAAAGACCGGCTGGTCGCCGCCCATCCCCTGCAGGTTGATCCCCTCTTCCTTGAAGGCGTCGGCGGCCACCAGCGCCACGAAGCCGGGGAAGCGCTCCGCCAGGTGCGCGCGCAGGGCCGCCAGCCCCGCGACGGGGTCCCTGGGCGGCGCGCCGGCGGGCCCCAGGGTGAAGTTGGCCAGCGCGCGGCGGCTCTGGACGAAGACGCCCTCCACCGTGCGCGTGCTGACGGGCGTTTCCTGCGTGTAGTGGATGCGGCCGGAGGCCTGCGCCATGGCCGTGAGCTTGATGTACGGCTGGGCCACCGGGGCCTTCCACTCCTGCTTTTCCCAGTCCTGCTGCCCCGTGGTCACCGGCCAGCGCCCCCAGGTGATCTCGCCGGCGGACTGCACCTCCGGCGGCACCGCCGCGCCGCGCGCCTCCAGCGCGTTGACGAGGGCCTTGTACAGCATCGACACCGCCAGCTGCACCTGGTAGCCGGGGGCCAGTCCGTCGTACGGCAGCTCAGCGCGGCGCGGCTCCCACCGCTTCAGCTCGGCCTCCACCTCTTCGATCAGGGTGTTGGCCAGGGCGGGGAAGAGGTCCAGCGAGAGCGTCCGCCCCGCCATCTCCGCCTCGGTCCCGCTCGCGTGCCAGGGGTACGGCGCGATGTTGCCGTACACCAGCTCCGCCTCGCGGATGACCAGGTCGTCCCCCACGGTGATGCGGCTGGTGGCGTTCACCAGGGAGTGCGAGTTCACCTCGCGCAGCGCCACCTTCTGCGCCAGCACCACGTCGTCCGCGCCGCCGCGGGGAACGTGGTAGGCCACGATGACGATGCGGTGCGCCAGCGCAGGGTCCTCCGCCACGCGCTCCACCAGCTCGGCGACGCTGGAGCGGATGGGGTCGGGCGCCGTGGTCTCCAGGTACTCGATCTCCGCGCCCACCGCGTCCAGCGCCGTCAGCGCGTCGGAGGGGAAGGGCGCGCCCGTGCCGCTGGCGATGTGCTTGAGGACCAGCATGGTGTTGCCGCCCAGCGACGCCGCGTTCCGCACGATGCGCCCCGCCGTGCGACGGGCCATGAAGCGCGTGGCGCCGAAGCGCGTCGTCTCCGGGTCCTGCCCCGGCCGCGGGAGGGGATGGTCCGCGCGCTCCAGCACCGCGATCAGGTCGGTGTAGCTGGTGGCCGCGGGGATGCGGACCCCGTCCTCCTCCACCCGCGGCGGCTCGCCCAGCGCGGTGATGACGCGCAGGTCCACCAGCGTCGCCGCGTCGTCGTACTCCCGCGGGTAGATGCCGTAGCCGGTGTTGGACAGGTTCAGGAAGGTGGTGGCCGGGTCATGCTCGCGCATGATGTCCAGCAGCTCCTCCAGCGTCGTGGGCGCCAGCCAGGGGCGGCCGCCGTGGTGGATGGAAAGCGGCTGGGGCGTGGCGCGCGCGGCGGGGGGGAAGGGGATGGCGACCACGTCCGACGGAAGCTGCACCTGCGAGTTGGGGTCCAGCACGCACGGCATCCGGTTCGCCTCGTCCTCCGCCGTCCAGTCGGAGGCAAAGGTCATCATCCCCGTGAGGATGGGACGGTATCCCGTGCAGCGGCACAGGTTTCCGTCCATCGCCTCCTCGATCTCCCGCTTGGTCGCGTGGGGGTTGCTGGCGAAGAAATCGGACATGTTCATCACGAACCCCACGCTGCAGTAGCCGCACTGGGATCCGTTGTTCAGCGCCAGCCGGTACGCCACGGGGTTCATCCCGAAGTCGGGCGCCTCCTCCTCGATGTTCTTCTGCGGCGCGGCGGCCAGGCGGGGAGCTGCTTCCGCCATCTCCACGCGCTTCTCGTTCTTTTCCGCCGCCACGTCCGCCGCCGCCTCCACCGCGGGAGGCGCCTCGGCGTCGGGCGGCATGGCGCTGCGGAAGTAGACGGGCGAGTGGCTCAGGAAGCGCGGCGCGGCGGGCTTGGTGGACCCCGTCCCCTCCACCGTGGTCACCACCAGCCCGTTGAGCGCGATCAGGGGATGCAGGCAGGCGTTGATGGCGCGGTGGCGCGGCTTGTCCTCCTGCGTGTCCCAGTCCGAGAGGATCACCGTGCACCCGCCGCATCCGCCCTGCCCGCACGGCTTCTTGGGCCCCGAAAGGCCGACCTGCGGCGAACGGAGGTAATCGACCAGCATGGTCTCCGTGGAGGGGTGGTCGATGGTGGTTTCCTGCCCGTTCAGCCAGAAGGTCAGCTTGCTCATGGGGAATTCCGGGGTGTGATGGGGCGGATGCGGTGAACCGGCCGGTCCGGTCCATCCAGCATGAATTCACTTGGGATACGGATGATTCGGTCGATGCCCTTCAGCGCGGGACGGCCGCGGGGCGGCGGCGGCGCGGACCGCGCAGGGGCCGGGCGGAGCGGGCGGCGAGCACCGCGTGCGCCTCGGCGACGACGGCCAGGGCGATCTCCTCCGGCGTCTCCGCGCCCAGGTCCAGCCCCGCCGGACCGAACAGGCGGCGCCGGGCGCTGCTGATGGGCGCGCCCGATCCGCGCAGATCCGCCAGCAGGTCGCGAAAGCGCTGGCGGCTGCCGATGACCCCCACGTACGCCGCGGGGGATCGCAGGAGCGCTTCGACGAGGGCGCGGTCGCGCACGTAGTTGTGCGTGGTCACCACGGCGGCCGTGCGAGGCGTAAGGCGCACCCGCTCCGCCACCTGCTCGGCGTGGACCAGCGACACCCACTCCGCCGCCGCGGGGAACGCCGCGCGCAGTTCGGCGAGCGGCCGCGTGCCGGCGACCACCACGTGCCAGCCGACGGCGGCGCCCTGTGCCACCAGCGCCTCCACGTCCGGCCCGCCGCCGAACACGGCCATGCGCACCGGCGGAAGCGCGCGCTCCACCAGCGCCTCCACCTCGCCGCCGGGGAGCGCGAGCGTCAGCACCGCGGAGCCTTCCTCGATCACCCGCTCGCCCGCGTGGGCGAGGGCATCGCGGAGCGCCGGATCCGCGACGCTCCCCCGCGTCGCGGCCGGGCCGGTGAGCAGGTGCCGGCCTGTCTCGCCCGCCAGCGCGCCCTCGGCGCGGAAGACGGTGGCCAGCGCGTGCGGATGGTCGCTCCCGGCGGCCTGCGCCAGCAGGTCCAGCGCGCGCGGCGTCGGGTCGCGGGGATCCACGCGCTGTATCAGCACGTGGACGGTGCCGCCGCATCCCGCGCCGGTGCCGAACAGGTCCTCCCCGCGCGCCGCGGCCAGCTGGACGACCAGGGGCTGGCCGGACCGCAGCACACCGGCCGCGTGGTGGGCGATCTCGCGCTCCAGGCAGCCGCCGGAGATGATGCCGGTGGTGGCGCCATCCGGCCCCACCACCACGCGCGCGCCGGGACGGCGATACGACGAGCCCTCCACCTTCACCAGCGTGGCGAGGGCGTACGGATGCCCCTCCGCTTCCAGCTGGGCGGCGGCGGTATGGATGCGCCGGAACTCATTCATGAGGCGGCTGCGGGCACGGGTTCGGGCAGGCTCGGGCGGTGGGACAGGCGGGGCGGCGGGGGGA
>DASTVC010000848.1:0-2514 GCA_035759295.1 Longimicrobium sp.
GCGTCCCCCGGCCGCGCGGCGGCGCCCCCTGGGGGGGCGCCGCCGCGCCTTCGTTTCTCCCTCTTGCGCATCCTGTTGAACCGCAACGGTTTGTGCGCCACTCTCGCGCCGCCCCGTCCGCCGTGTTACTGTATGAATGGAGGGGCGGGGGGGCGGGGGAGAAGGCACCGGCCGCGGGCGGGACCCGCGCCGGCAGCCACGGCCACGGCAGCACTCGAAGAAGTGGAGGAGTCATGAGGAAGCCGGTCAGCAAGCACGCGCTGCGCAGAGCGATGGAGCAGGCCCGCACCGAGGGGGTCATCGCCTGGAACGACCCCACGGGCACCGTGGTGGACCACGTCTGGCACCAGATCGCCAGGCAGGCGCTGGAGGGCAAGCCCCGCACGGGCCAGGAGCGCGCGGCGGTCGCGCGCCGCCGCCAGCCCGCCGTCGTCTGACCGTTCCCGCGGCGGACCGCCGCACCGCCGGCCGCGTGCCCGATCCGCGCACCCCGGCCGACGCGAGCCCCGGCCCCGGCCGGGGCTCGCTGCGTGCCGAGCTCCTGTTCAACCTCACCTTTCTGGCCCTGGCCGCCGCCCTGCTGGGCGTCACCACCCACACCGTCCTGCGCCTGCTGCAGCCCGGTACTGGCTGGCTGCTCGCCGCGCTGATCGCCGTGGACGTGGCCGTCTACCTGCTGCTGGCCAACCACCTCCTGCAGCGGCTCGTTCTGCGCCCCGTGCAGGCCGCCGCCGAGAGCGCCACCGCCGTGGCCGGCGGCGACTACGCCCGCCGCGCGCCCCCCGCCGACAGCCGCGAGATGGCCGCCCTCTCCGCCGCGCTCAACCGCATGACCGAGCAGCTGCTGGAGAACCAGGAGAAGCTGGCCGAGAACGTCCGCTCGCTCGACGAGACCAACCGCCGCCTCCTCGCCACCCAGCGCGGCCTGGTCGAGGCGGAGAAGCTGGCCTCCATCGGCCGGCTGGCCGCCGGAGTGGCGCACGAGATCGGCAACCCGCTGGGCGCGCTGATGGGGTACGCCTCCGTCCTGCACCGCCGCGGGGTGGACCCCGAGCTGGCCGCCGGGGTGGAGGGTGAGGCGCGGCGCATCGACCGCATTGTCCGGGGGCTGCTGGACTACGCGCGCCCCGCCCCCGCCGACCGCGCGCCCGTGGACGTGAACGCCGCCGTCCGCGCCGCGCTGGAGGTGCTGCGCGGGCAGGGGGCGCTGGAGGGGGTGGAGGTGGCGCTGGAGCTGGATGCGGAGCTGCCGCCGCTGCACGGCGCGCCGCACCTGCTGGAGCAGGCCTTCATCAACCTCGTCGACAACGCGCGGCGGGCCATGGGCGGCCCCGGCTTCATCACCGTCACCACGCGGCTGGTGCGCTACCAGACGGGGACGCGCATCCCCACCCGCCGCGCGGACGATCCCCCCGGCATCACCTACGCGCACCTGCGCCGCCCGCGCGTGACCTCCGTGCGCGACCCGCACCGCATCGAGCCGGGGACCGAGACGGTGCAGGTGACGATCGCGGACAGCGGGCCGGGGATTCCGCCGGAGCACATCGACAAGGTGTTCGACCCCTTCTTCACCACCCGCGCGCCGGGCGAGGGCACCGGGCTGGGCCTTGCCATCGTCGCGAGCACCGTGGCAGACTTGGGCGGGCGCATCGAGGCCTCTTCGGGGGCCGGCGGCGGCGCCGTCTTTACCCTCTCCCTTCCAACGAAGCGGCCCGCGTGAGCGATCGGCGCGTTCTGGTCATCGACGACGAGGCCGGCCTCCGGCACACGCTGCTCCTCATCCTGCGCGACGAGGGGTTCGCCGTCACCGTGGCCGAGGACGGCGAGGCGGGGCTGCGCATGGCCCTGGCCGACCCGCCGGAGCTCGTCCTGTGCGACGTGCGCATGCCGCGGATGGGCGGCCTGGAGTTCCTGGAGAAGTACCAGGAGGCCGGCGGCACCGCCCTGGTCGTCATGATGAGCGCGTACGGCACCATCGACGCCGCCGTCGAGGCCATGCGCCGCGGCGCGTACGACTACATCTCCAAGCCCTTCAACGCCGACGAGGTGGTGCTCACGCTCCGCAAGGCGGAGGAGCGCGAGCAGCTGCGGCGCGAGGTGATGCGGCTGCGGCGCGAGGTGGGGCGCCCCGCGGGGTTCGAGGAGGTGGTGGGCGTCTCCGACGCCATGCGCGAGGTTACCGACTTGGCGTCGCGCGTGGCGCCGTATCCGTCCACCGTGCTGCTGACGGGGGAGAGCGGGAGCGGCAAGGAGGCCGTTGCCCGCGCCGTGCACCGCGCCTCGCCGCGGCGCGACCGGGCGTTCGTGGCCGTCAACTGCGGCGCCATCCCCGAGAACCTGCTGGAAAGCGAGCTGTTCGGCCACGAGAAGGGCGCGTTCACCGGCGCCGACCGCGCGCACGAGGGCCTGTTCGAGCAGGCGGACGGCGGCACCCTCTTCCTGGACGAGATCGGCGACCTGGCGCTGCCCGCGCAGGCGAAGCTGCTCCGCGCGCTGGAGGAGCGGCAGATCACC
>DASTVC010000849.1:0-4569 GCA_035759295.1 Longimicrobium sp.
TGGGAGGGCGGAGCATGGAGTGGATGCGGCGGATCAACGTGCGCATCGCCGTGCCGCCGCCGGGGCCGGTGGCGCCGGAGCGGATCGAGGCGCTGCATCTGCGCGCGCTGGCGCTGGACTTCGGCCGCGGCGTGGCGGTGACGCTGGCCGGCCTCCTGGTTCTGGGGACGCTGCTGGAGACGCTGGGGTGGATCCCCTTCCGCGAGCAGTGGACGCGCCCCGCGCTGGCCCTGTCCGCCGCGGCGGCGCTGGCCAGCTCGCTGCGCCTGTTCGGCCGGCGCCGGCTGCCGCTGTTCGCGGCGGGAGCGGCGGCGGGGGCAGTGCTGCTGTGGCTGCGGGCGTGAGCGCGCTGCCGCGTCCGGTGCGGCGAGCCATGCTGCTGCGCTCCCTGGCCGTACAGGGGTCGTGGAACTACAAGACGCTCATCGGCACCGGGCTGGCGTTCGTGCTGGCCCCCGCGCTGCGGCACCTGTACGCGGACGATCCGCAGAAGCTGCGGGAGGCCCTGGCCCGGCACGCGGCGCTCTTCAACGCGCACCCGTACCTGGCGGGCGTCGCGGCGGGCGCGCTGGCGCGGCTGGAGGCGGACGGGGTGCCGCCGGAGACCATCGACCGCTTCAAGAGCGCCGTGCGCGGCTCGCTCGGCTCCATGGGCGACCGGCTGGTGTGGCTTACCTGGCGTCCCGCCTGCGCGCTGCTGATGGTGGCGCTGCTGCTGGCGGGCGTGCACTGGGGGATCGCCGTCGTCGCGTTCCTTGTGTCGTACAACGCGCTGCACCTGTGGATGCGCGTGTGGGGGCTGAACGCCGGCTGGCGCGACGGCCTGCAGGTGGCGCGCGCCCTGCGCGAGGCCCCGTTCGAGCGGCTGGGCGACCGCGCGGGCGACGTGGGGGCGGTGCTTTCCGGCTTCGCCGCGGTCCTGGCCATCGGCTGGGGCGGCGAGCGGGGGATTCCGTACGCCGCGGTGGGCGCGCTCGCGCTGGCCGCGGGCATCATGCTGGGGCCCCGCGTGCGCTGGGTGGCGGCCGTGGCGCTCACCGCCATCCTGGTGGCCGGGGTGGCGCTGGCGAACAACCCGTGAGACGGATGGGATGGAACACGCGAGCGAAGTGACGATCGTCAACAAGTACGGCCTGCACGCGCGTCCCGCGGCCGAGTTCGTGAAGCTGGCCAACCGCTTCGCGAGCGAGGTGTTCATCCGCAAGGACGACGTGGAGGTGAGCGGCAAGAGCATCATGGGGGTGATGATGCTGGCCGCCGAGTGCGGCTCTACCGTGCACATCCGTGCCGCCGGCGACGACGCCGCCGGGGCGGTGGACGCGCTGGTGGAGCTCATCCGCAACCGCTTCAACGAGGAGTAGGGGCCCCGTGAGCGTGGTCCGCGACGGCATCCCGGCGGCGCCGGGGATCGTGATCGCCCCCGCGCGCGTGCTGCGCTGGGAGGTGCCGCGCGTGCCCCACGGCGCCAGCGTGCCTCCGGACGGCGTGGAGGCCGAGGTGCAGCGCTTTCTGGACGCCTGCGCCTACGCCCAGGAGCGCATCCGCGCCGTGCAGGAGCGCACCGCGCAGACGGTGGGTGAGGTGGAGGCCCGCATCTTCGACCCGCAGGTGCTCATGCTCGAGGACGCCGACCTGGTGCAGGGCACCATCGGCTACATCCGCGAGAACCACGTGATGGCCGAGCGGGCCTTCGAGTGGCGGGTGCTGGAGTGGGAGTCGGCGCTCTCCCACTCGTCCCATCCCATGATCATCGACCGGCTGGCGGACCTGGCCGACATCCAGGCCCGCGTCCTTCGCCGGCTGATGGGGATGCCGGATCCGGACCTGGCCGCGCGGGTGGACGGCGACAAGGTGATCCTCATCGCCCACGAGCTGACGCCGTCCGTCACCGTGCAGCTGGATCCCAAGCACGTGATCGGCATCGCCACGGACCTGGGGACGCGGACGTCGCACAGCGCCATCCTGGCCCGCTCGCTCGACATCCCCTGCGTGGTCTCGCTGGGGAACGTGAGCGAGACGGTGCGCGACGGGGACGAGCTGATCCTGGACGGGCGGCAGGGGCGCATCGTGATCGCGCCCACGGAAGAGGAGAAGGAGGCATACCGCCAGCGCGACGTCCTGGTGCGCGAGTGGGAGCAGGAGCTGGTGCTCCTGGCCCACCTGCCCGCGGTGACGCGCGACGGGCTGAAGGTGGCGCTGCGCTCCAACATCGACCTTCCCGGCGAGGCCGACAGCGCGCACAACCACGGCGCGGACGGCGTCGGCCTCTATCGCACCGAGTTCCTCGTGGTCGGCCGCGCGACGCCGCCGGGGGAAGAGGAGCAGTACGCCGCCTATCGGAAGGTCGCGGAGGCGTTCCCGGGGCAGCCGGTCGTCATCCGCACCTTTGACCTGGGGGGCGACAAGTTCCCGGCGTTCCTGCACATCGGGCGCGAGGAGAACCCCTTCCTGGGGTGGCGCGCCATCCGCGTGTGCCTGGACGAGCCGGAGATCTTCCGCACCCAGCTGCGCGCCCTGGGCCGCGCCCTGCAGCACGGCGACATCCGCATCATGCTCCCCCTGATCAACGAGATCAGCGAGGTGGAGCGCAGCCGCGTGCTGATGAAGCAGTGCCTGGGGGAGCTGCGCGCGGAGGGGTACGACGTGCCGGAGGAGTTCAAGCTGGGCGCGATGATCGAGACGCCGGCGGCGGCCATGCTGGCGCCGGAGCTGGCGCGGCACGTGGACTTCTTCTCCATCGGCACCAACGACCTGGTGCAGTACACGCTGGCGGTGGACCGCGGCAACTCGCGGCTGGCCCGGCTCTACAACCCGTTCCACCCCGCCGTGGTGCGGCTGCTGGACGTGATCACCCGCGCCGGGAACGAGGCGGGGATCGAGGTGAGCGTCTGCGGCGAGTTCGCGGCCAATCCCGTCGGCGCGTTCCTGCTCATCGGGATGAAGGCCACGTCGCTCTCCGTGGCGCCCTCGTCGCTGGCGGAGATCAAGAAGGTCATCCGCTCGGTGACCTGGGCCGAGGCGCGCCTGGCGGTGGACGAGGCGCTGCGGGCGTCCACGCCCGACGAGCTGGCCATGGGCGTCACCGAACGGCTGGGCCGGATGATCGACCTGGGCAAGTTCAACGGCGGACACAGCTTGTCCGGCGCCTGACGATCGCGTAGCTTGGCCCCGCCGGCACGACCCGATCTTCTTTCGATCCGATTTCCCCTGAAAACAGGCTGAACCGTGGCCGCACGCCGCCAGCTCTTTACCTCGGAGTCCGTTACCGAGGGCCATCCCGACAAGATCGCGGACCAGATCTCCGACGCCGTCCTCGACGCAATCCTGGAGGCCGACCCCACGGGCCGCGTGGCGTGCGAGACGCTGGTGACGACGGGCGTGGCCGTGGTCGCGGGCGAGATCACCACCAGCACCTATGTCGACATCCCGGCCATCGTGCGCGGCACGCTCAAGGGGATCGGCTACACCGACGCGCAGTACGGCATCGACGGCAACACCTGCGCGGTGATGACGACCATCGACCAGCAGTCGCCCGACATCGCCATGGGGGTGAACACGGGCGGCGCCGGCGACCAGGGGATGATGTTCGGCTACGCCACGCGCGAGAACGACGAGCTGATGCCCATGCCGATCCTCCTCGCGCACCGGGTGAGCCGGCGGCTGGCGGAGGTGCGCAAGTCGGGGAAGGTCGGCTTCCTGCGGCCGGACGGGAAGACGCAGGTAACGGTGGAGTACGAGGGCGGCCAGCCGTCACGCATCGACACGGTGGTCGTCTCGACGCAGCATGATCCGGATGCCTCGCCGGAGCAGATCCGCGCGGAGGTCATCGAGCACGTGATCGTGCCGGTGATGCCCGAGGGACTGTTCGACGCGGAGAGCTGCATCATCCACGTGAACCCCACGGGCCGCTTCGTGATCGGCGGGCCGCACGGCGACGCGGGGCTCACGGGGCGCAAGATCATCGTGGACACCTACGGCGGCATGGGCCGCCACGGCGGCGGCGCCTTCAGCGGCAAGGACCCGACCAAGGTGGACCGTTCGGCGGCGTACGCGGCGCGGTGGGCGGCCAAGAACGTGGTGGCGGCCGGGCTGGCGGAGCGCTGCGAGATCCAGCTGGCGTACGCCATCGGCGTGGCGGAGCCGGTCTCGGTGCGCGTGGACACCTTCGGGACGGGAAAGACGGACGAGGAGGCGATCGAGCGGGCGGTTGCGAAGGTGTTCGACTTCAAGCCCCTGTCCATCATCGAATCGCTGAACCTGCGCACGGCCATCTACAAGCCCACGGCGGCGTACGGCCACTTTGGCCGGCACCCCGAGGTGCAGGAGAACGGCCAGGAACTGCAGCTGTTCCCGTGGGAGCTGACGAACCGCGTGGATGAGCTGAAGAAGGCGGCGGGGGACTGAGGGTAGGCGGCGCTTCGGACGGCCCGGCGCGCCCCCTCCGCTCGCTCAGGCTCGCACCTCCCCCAAAAAAGACTGGGGGAGGTTGGATGGGGTAGGGGGTTCGGGGTGCTTCGGCAGGCTCCGAGTCGGCCCCCTCCGGGCGGGCACCACCCGCCCACCTCCCCC